>CAXMQD010000052.1:0-10955 GCA_964194965.1 uncultured Acidimicrobiia bacterium
ACCGATCGCATCGGCATCGGTGATCTCGCCTACTTCCAGGGTCACGAAGTGGTTGGCGAAGCCGCGCTGCTGCCAGGCGACCAGGGCATCGCGGCCGACGAAGTCGCCTTTGTTGGGATGGACGAATCGCTGCAGGCCGGATTCGAAGGCGGCGTATTCGATGGAAAGTTCGGTGCCGACCAGCCGGTAGGACTTCTCGATCCGGAGCGCGTCCATGGCGCGGATGCCGAAGGGTTTGAACGCCAGACCCTCGCCGGCCGCCATCAGCGCATCGAAGATGTGGTTCTGCATCTCCAGCGGATGGTGGATCTCCCAGCCCAACTCGCCGACGAAGTTGACCCGCACCAAACGGCACGGCGCCAGGCCGACGTCGGCGAACTTGCCGGTCAGCCAGGGGAAGGCCTGGTTCGACAAATCGGCGTCGGTGACCCGGGACAGGAGCTCGCGCGACTTGGGCCCCGCGACCACCAGCACGCCGACCTGGGTGGTAATCTTGTCGAGCCGCACGCTGCCGTCGCCGGGCGCCATCTTGCACAGGTAGTCCCAGTCGAAGCGCTCCTGGGCGCCGGCCGAGACCAGGTAGAAGGCCTCCGGTCCGTCGCGCATGACGGTGAATTCGGAACGTACGCCGCCGAACTTGTTCAGCGCGTGGCACAGGTTCACACGGCCGATCTTTTTGGGGACGCGGTTGGCGACCAAATTGTCGAGATAAGCCTCCGCGCCCGGGCCGGTGACCAAGAACTTGGAGAACGCGGTCATGTCCAGCAGGCCGACGTTCTCGTGCACGTTCCGGCATTCGTTGCCGACGTGTTCGTGATAGCGCGAGCGGCGGAATGACCAATGATCTTCCTGCGGCACGCCCTCGGGCGCGAACCAGTTGGGCCGCTCCCAGCCGAACTTATGCCCGAACACCGCGCCCAGCGCCTTCATGCGGTCGTAGCAGGGCGCGGTCTTGAGCGGCCGGGCGGCGGTACGTTCCTCGTCGTGGTAGTGGATGATGAAGACGTTCTCGTAGGCCTCCTCGTTTTTGGTCTTGAGATAGGCCTTGGAGGCGTAGTCGCCAAAGCGGCGCGGGTCGACGCCGAGCATGTCGATGGTCGGTTGGCCCTCGACGATCCACTCGGCTAACTGCCTGCCGGCGCCGCCGGCCGCCGTTACGCCAAAGGAGTGGCCCTCGTTGATCCAGAAATTCTTGAGCCCCCAGGCCGGCCCGACCAGCGGGCTGCCGTCGGGGGTATAGGCGATCGGGCCGTTAATGACCTCCTTGACCCCGGCCTCGCCGAAAATCGGTACCCGCGCGATCGCCGCCTCGATGTGCGGCTCGAGGCGGTCGAGTTCGCCCGGGAACAGATCCTTCTCGAAGGTCGGCGGCACGCCGTCGACGAAGCAGGCCGGCGCGCCCTTCTCGTAGGGACCGAGCAGCAGGCCCTGGCGTTCCTCGCGCAGGTAGTAGGAGGCGTCGGATTCGCGCAGCACCGGCATTTCGCGCAGGCCGTCTTTCTTGCGCTGTTCCAGAAGCGGGTGTGCCTCGGTGACGATGAACTGGTGCTGGACCGGGATCGAGGGGATATCGAGCCCGACCATGCGCCCGGTCTCGCGTGCGTAGTTGCCGGTCGCCGAGACCACGTGCTCGCAGGTGATGTCGCCTTTTTCGGTCTTGACCAGCCACTCGCCATTGGGCTTCTGCTCGATGCCGGTGACCGGAGTGTGTTGATAAATTTCCGCGCCCCGATCGCGCGCGCCCTTGGCCATGGCCATGGTCACGTCGGCGGGCTGGATGTAGCCGTCGTCGGGATGCAGGATGCCGCCGATAAGGTTCTCGGTATTGCAGAACGGCACCATGTCCTTGATTTCGGACGGGGTCAGGAACTCGACGTCGATGCCGATGGTGCGCGCGGTGCCGGCGTAGTGGCGGTACTCGTCCATGCGGTCGCGGTTGGTGGCCAGGCGCAGGTTGCCGACGACCGCGAAGCCGACCGGCTGGCCGGTCTCCTGTTCCAGGGTCTTGTAGAACTCGACCGAGTACTTGTGGATCTGACCGACGCTGTAACTCATGTTGAACAGCGGCAGCAGGCCGGCGGCGTGCCAGGTCGAGCCCGCGGTGAGCTCGGTGCGCTCGCACAGCACCACGTCGGTCCAGCCCTTCTTGGCGAGGTGATAGAGCGTGCCGACGCCAACAACGCCGCCGCCGATCACCACCACCCGTGCCTGCGTTTTCATCCCCTGCCTCCCTTGCCAAATCCGGCGCCCGGTTCCGGCTGCCGGTTCCCCGTCCCGGGCCGCCGCGCACCTTGGCCGATAGCATAGCGCGCCGCCGAACAGTTTGCGACACGGGCGCGCGCAATTCCGACATGATTGTCTGGCCGACGCGCGGCTTGAAAGAAGCGTCCCGCGGGTCCATCCTAGGCTGGCGGGCCACGCCGTTTTTCCGCCGTTCCCGGTCGCGAAAACGACAGAGTGGCCGGGCGCGCCGGACCGATACTGGCCGCCAGCCGCAGCGGGAGGAGCGAGGACATGAGCGAGATGGCAGGGGGCGCGGGTGCGGGCTCGGGTGCGGGCGCGGGGTCGCGCGCACGGCGCGGGCGCCAGGGAGGCGGCGGCGCCCAAGCGCGCCGGGCCGCGCGCCAGGGCGGTGGCATCGTTCAACTGCCCTACATCACCCGCAAGATCCCGACCTACGAAGCCCTCGGCGAAGAGGGCTTGGCGCTGATCGAGCGCAACGCGGACACCATTCTTCAAGAGATCGGCATCGAGTTCCGCGACGATCCGGAGGCGCTGGAGATTTGGAAGGACGCCGGCGCCGATGTCGCGGGCGAGCGGGTGCGCTTTCCGCGTGGTTTATGCCGAAAGTTGATAAAGACCGCGCCGGCCGAGTTCACCCAGCACGCGCGAAATCCGGAACGCAACGTCCGGATCGGGGGCAATAACACGGTCTTCGCGCCGGTCTATGGCCCGCCCTTCGTGCGCGACCTGGAGGGGGGGCGCCGCTACGCGACGATCGAGGACTTCCAGAATTTCGTCAAGCTGGCCTACATGACCCCAGCCCTGCACCACTCCGGCGGTACGGTCTGCGAGCCGGTCGATGTGCCGGTCAACAAGCGCCACCTGGACATGGTCTACAGCCACCTGCGCTATTCCGATAAACCCTGCATGGGTTCGGTGACCGCACCCGAGCGCGCCGAGGATTCGGTGGCCCTGGCCAAGATCGCCTTCGGTGAGGAATTCGTCGACGCCAACACGGTGCTGATCAACCTGATCAACGTCAATTCGCCGATGACCTTCGACGCCACCATGCTGGGCGCGCTCAAGGCCTACGCGCGCGCCAATCAGGCGGTGATCGTCACCCCGTTCATCATGTCCGGCGCCATGGCGCCGGTCTCGGTCGCGGGCACGCTGGCCCAGGCGCTGGCCGAGGCGCTGGCCGGGCTTGCCTTCACCCAGCTCGTCCGTCCCGGCGCGCCGATCGTGTTCGGCCTGTTCTCCAGCGCGCTTTCGATGCAGTCGGGCGCACCGACGTTCGGCTCGCCGGAACCTAATCTGGTGATGTTCGCCGCCGCCCAGTTGGCGCGCCGGCTCGGGCTGCCGTTCCGCTCCGGGGGGGCGCTCTGCGCCGCCAAGGCGCCCGACGCTCAGGCTGCCTACGAGAGCGTCCAGAGCCTGTTGCCGGCGGTCCTGGGCGGGGTCAACTTCGTGCTCCACGGCGCCGGTTGGCTCGAAGGCGGGCTGGTGTCGTCCTACGAGAAGTTCGTCATGGACGCCGACCAGCTCGGCAATCTTCAGGTGCTCTGCGGCGGCTACGATCTCTCGGAGAACGGCCAGGCGCTCGACGCCATCCGCGAGGTCGGCCCGGGCCAGCACTTCCTCGGCTGCGCCCACACTCAGGCCAACTTCGAGACCGCCTTCTACCGCTCGACCATCTCCGACAACAATTCCTTCGAGCAGTGGGCGGCCGAGGGCAGTCTTGACACCGCCCAACGCGCGAATGCGATCTGGAAGAAGATGCTCGCCGACTACGAAGCTCCGTCCATCGATCCGGGCATCGACGAGGCGATGCAGGAATTCATCGCCAAGAAAAAGGCCTCCATGCCCGACGCTTTTGCGTGAACGAATCCGGGAAGTGCGCGTCAGTGTACAAACTATACGACTGGAACCAGACCGGAGGAACCTCGGTCCGAGCGGCGTTGGCCGAACTTGAGGTTTCCTTTGAACTTGTAGAGATCGATTTTCGGTCTGGCGCACAGTTCACGGACGAATATGCGCGCATCAATCCGCGCCAGCAGGTGCCATCGCTGGAGTTGCCCGACGGATCGATTCTGACGGAAAACACCGCAATCTTGATGCATCTTGCGGACACGCATCCCGAGGCGGACCTCGCACCTCGCAGTGGAATGGTGGAGCGTGCCCAGATCAACCGATGGCTTTCGTTTCTTGCCATGAATAACTATGTGGCGGAATACCGTCGCGCGCGACCCGAACGCTACACGACCGACTCCTCATCCGTGCAAGAGGTCGTCGATGCGGCGACGGTCATTGTTAGGCATCATTATGACATTTTCGAGGACGCGATAGGCGCCGGCCCTTATTTCCTTGGCGACCGATTCGGCATACTGGATATTTACGTCTGGATGCTTGTCCAGTGGTGGGGCGATTACGACGGTATGCGGCGCGATTATCCGAAAATACTGCGAATGGTCGAAACGGTTATGGACCGGCCGAAGATCAAGCCGGTGCATGAAGAACAGTTCGGGCCTGGATTGGGGATCGATCGAGCCAGATATTATGGCACGCGGTCATAAACAGCGCGATGCACTGACCCCGGTTCTTGGCAATTCTCGCCGATTTCGCCCGGCCATCTGGCCCGGGCTACCGCTTGGCGGCTACTTTTTCGAGGGCCTGTTTGAGATCGTCCGCGTTCATGACCGGCACGAACTCGACGGCCGCATCGACATTCATGAACAGGGGTTCGGCGATCTGGGGAATCTGCGTCGGATCGGCCATGTCGAAGACCATCATCCCGGCGCGTTCACCATTCTCGGGCCAGAAATATGCCGCCTCGGGTTGGAGTTCCTCCAACAGCGCCTGAATCGTCTGCGCGAGGGTGCCATCCTTGATCGCTTGGTTGCCTCGCTCGACCGGAACCGTCCACCTCAACATCATGCGCATCGCGGTTTCCTTCCCATTTAAGAGCCGCCGCCAACACTTTGGCGAGCGTGGCGGCAAGGAGCGTAGCGAGCACTGAAGCTAAACATCTCGCCGAAGAAACCAGAATGGCATATCGACAGGGCCCGGGTCTATTGGTATCCCTCATAGACTTTGCCATCGGCATCGAGCGGGCTCTCGCAGATTTGCGGGCTCGTTCTTGCCCCCGCGTCCGCGGTGCCGCCCCGACATTGCCGGTTCACCGAAAACGGCGGCGTTCAGAGAGGGAGAGAGCCATGAGCCCGAGTTCGACTGGATCGCGTCATCTGCTTGCGGCCATCGCCATGGTGGCGCCGCTTCTTGCCAGTGGCGCGGTCCAAGCCCAAGAAACACTTAGAATGGGGTACTTCGATTTGCCGCCTCACGTCGTCACGGTCGAGGACGGGATACCGAAAGGAGCCGCGATCAGCTACTTCAAAGAATACATATCCCCTCATTTGGAAATACCTGTCACCTGGGATTCGGAGGCCACACCCCCGACTCGACTGATGCAACAATTACGGAATGGCGAAAAGGATGCCATGATTTTTTTGGGCAAGACGGTGGAAAGAACCGAATATCTGCACTACCCGGACCCCTACCTGATCATTCCGGAAACCCTTGCTTTCAAGAAGGGGCATTCGGTCGATAGAATTACCGAGGCAAGCGACCTTTATGGCCTAACCGTGGGATTTCTGGTCGGGGGGCGCATTCCCGAACCCCTGCGTGACGACAGAATCAAATATGATTTGATCGCCGGCAAACGCCTGTTTGAACGCAATGTCGAAAAATTGCTGCTCGGCCGCATCGACGCAGTCTATGCGCCGCTGTCAACGGCTTTGGTCGACATTATTGAGGAGATGGAAGTGGCCGACCATGTCAAACTCGTTCCGATCGAGTTCCTGGATCTGGTCCAAATCTATACAGTTTTCTCCAAGAAAACGGTGCGGGAAGATATCGTCGGAAAATACAACGACGCCCTGGAATCGGCTGTTAGGGAGCGAAAATACCTAGACTACATCAAGGTTTATAAATCTAGGTCGAGCGCGAATTAGGCACAGGGCACGCGGCGAAACGGCGCGTGACCGTCGGCCTCGGGCCACTGGTGCCCCCATGGAAGCTACACTATAGTTGGCAAGGTCGGGATAGTTGGCAAGGTCGGGGGATCGGGTCGCCGCGAGCGGACTAGGCCTAAAGGGCTCAGCGGCGCGACGCCTGGATCCTCTATCATCGCCCGGTGGGGGGAGGCGTCGCCGCGGTGCGAAAATCCGGTCAGCAAACCATTCGCGGCAAGTTCCTGCGCGTCACGATACCGCTCATTTTCCTGACGGTCATCGGGGTTTTCAGCGCCGTCGAGTTGATGACCCACAAGAACGCGCTCGACCAGCTCCACGACACTCTTGCGGGAATGATTGCCACACAAAGCGCGGCGCTCGCGACGCCGCTCTGGGACCTCGATCGCGAACAAATTCGACTCAGCCTCGAAGCCGTAGTGACCAATCGGGAAATCGTGGCCGCGCGCATCTATGGCGAGGATCGCACCCTGATGCTCGAAGTTGGCGACCTAACAACCTCGGGCGACCACATGATCTTGCAGCGCGACATCGTCTATGGCGGTGGAGATGGGCCCCAGACCATCGGTCGATTGGAATTCGTCGCGACTCGGCAATCGGTCTGGGAGCGGACCAGGCTGCGCCTTTTTATCGCGGCGGGAATCGCCCTGCTCGCGGTGGCCATGGAGGTCGCGGCGTCGCTTTTCGCTCTACGGCGCATCATCGGTTCACCTTTGGAAAGGTTGCTGTCGTCGATCAACAGGGTCCGGTCCGGCGCGGGCCGGGAGCAAGTCGATTGGCAGAGCACCGACGAATTGGGACAGGTGATTGCGGCCTTTAACGAAATGCAGCTCCAGCAGGAAGCCTACGAGCGGGAACTGCGCGAGGGGCGCGACACCCTCGAGAAGCGAGTCGCCGAGCGCACCACCGCCTTGGAGCGGTTGTCGAACCAGTTGGCCAAGTACCTTTCGCCTCAGGTCTACGAGTCGATCTTTAGCGGCAAGCAGGAGGTAAAGGTCACCAGCAGCCGGAAGAAGCTAACCGTTTTTTTCTCGGACATCGCGGATTTCACGGAGACCACTGATAGGCTTGAGTCAGAGGAGCTGACCCAGCTTCTCAATCACTATCTAACCGAGATGTCCCAGATCGCGCTGGCACATGGCGCGACGGTCGACAAGTACGTCGGCGACGCCATACTGATCTTTTTCGGAGATCCGGAGACGCGGGGCGCCAAGGAAGACGCGCTGGCTTGCGTCCGAATGGCGATAGCGATGCGCGACAAGATGCGCGTGCTCCAGACACTTTGGCGCAATTCCGGCATCGAAAAACCCCTGAGTTGCCGGATGGGCATTCACACAGATTATTGCACGGTTGGAAACTTCGGCAGCGAGGATCGGTTGGATTACACGATCATTGGGGGAGGCGTAAACATGGCGTCTCGGCTGGAGTCTTCCGCCACCCCCGGGGATATCCTGATTTCGTACGAAACCTTCGCCCATGTTAGAGACCAAATCGACTGTGAAGAACACGGCACGATCCAAGTGAAGGGAATCGCCTATCCCGTTGCCACCTACAAGGTCCTGGACACTTTCGAGAACCTTGGCAGAAAACGGCGGCGCTTCCACGAGGACCAACCCAACGTAAAGCTGGACCTTGATCTCGACGCAATGACTTCGGAAGACCGGGACCAAGCGGCGGAAATTCTGCGTCGCGCTTTAGACGCGGTTTCGACGGAGGATGAACCGGTCCGCCCAGATCGGGTAACGAAGGCGAAATCGGTCCGCCAATGACGGGCGCTTTTTCCAGATCGGGTGCGTCGGAATGGTCTCGGGAGCGGAGCTTCGCACTGACCGGCGCGCCGGCATCAAAGCGCTGTGCCCCGGTCGCGCACACGAACAATTGAATGGCGGCAGTTGCGCGCGGGTCGAAACGACACGCTGATGCTGCTAGACTTTCCGGCACGAAACAAGCCGCACGAAAACGGAGGAGGTATCATGGGGCGTCGGAAAGCAAACGACTTCGATCAGGAACTACTGGACCTCTACGACGGCTTTGCCCACGGGCTGATCGAACGGCGGGAATTTCTCTCCAGGGCGGCGAAATTCGCCGTCGGTGGGGTCACCGCCGCCGCGCTGCTCGAATCCCTGTCGCCGAACTACGCGCTCGCCAATCAAGTCGCGGAGGACGACCCACGGATCCAAGGCGGGTTTGTCGACTACGCGTCACCCGATGGCCATGGCACCATGCGCGGGTACCTGGTTCGGCCTGCCGCCGGCGGCAAGCGCGGGGGCGTCGTGGTGGTTCACGAGAATCGCGGCCTCAACCCCTACATCGAGGATGTCACGCGCCGGGTGGCGGTCGCCGGATTCACCGCGCTGGCGCCGGATGGCCTGACGCCGTTGGGCGGATATCCCGGCACCGACGACGAAGGCAAGGCCATGCAGCGCAAGCTCGATAGGGGCAAGCTGTTGGAAGACTTCATCGCCGCGTTCGGGCGCCTGAAGTCGGACTCGGACTCGAACGGCAAGGTCGGGGTAGTCGGTTTCTGCTTCGGTGGTGGGGTCTGCAACGCCATGGCCGTTCGCCTGCCCGATCTCGCAGCCTCGGTGCCGTTCTATGGCCGCCAGGCAAAGGCCGAGGACGTTCCCAAAATACAGGCGCCGTTACTGCTACACTACGCGGGCCTGGATCAACGGATCAACAAGGGCTGGCCGGACTACGAGGTGGCGCTGAAAGCGCACGGCAAGGACTACACCGCGCACCTCTATCCCGGCGTCAACCACGGCTTCCACAACGACACCACGCCGCGTTATGACGCGGCCTCGGCGGAACTCGCCTGGTCGCGGACCGTGGAATTCTTCAACGCGAAGCTCACCTGAGCGCGCGGCGCCCGGTCGGATTTAGAGGCCCCGCCAATGCGGCGGGGCCTGTTGCGCTCGGGGGAGTCCTCAGCAGCCGGCGACGCACTTGCCGTTGCCGTCGAACTCCATGGTCACACCGCTCAAGGGAATATGGACGGGAACGCTGGTCGTCTTGATGAAAATTTCGGCCTTGGTGCCGGCGATGACCTTGCCGCCCTTGGTTGTCACTTGGTTGGCGTGCGAGACGATTACCGATGCCGGCTTGACAAGTTCGTTGATCACGAAAGCCGCCTCGGTCGGTCCGGTGGTGAACACGTCACCGATGTTCATGACCACGAGACTGGCCTTGTAGTGCCGGCGCACGACGCTGTCCTGTTCGGCGGTGATCCCCGTGTCGCCCGAAAGATAGACGACGAGTCCATTCGAGAAAGTCAGCACGTAGCCGGTCGGCGGGCCGGCATAACCAGCAAGCCCCGCAGCCTTGAGCAATTTTCCAAGCTCACCCCCGATGAAGGCCGGATTGACGCCATTTGAATGGACCGCGGGGACGGTCGTGATTTTGACGCCACCGAAGGCGCGAGAGGAACCAAACCGCGCCAATTGAGATTTTTTGGCATCGCCGCCCAGTGCCGCCAACTTGGTGCCGAGAAAACGCCGCATCTCGCTACCAGTGACGATCGTCGCATTCTTGGCGAGGGCGATATTGATCGTATTGGTGTTCGGCGCCGCCTTTTCCGAAAACGCCGGCTTGCCGCAGGTGCCCGCGTTCAGGCTCGGCTGATGTTTGTCGCCGATATGGTCGCCGTGCATGTGACTTACCAGGATCACGTCGATCTTGCCGAGGCGTGGATCACCGGGGCCCGCCACCGTGCGCCCAGCGTCGTAGAGGATGCGGGTGCCGTTCGGGTCCTCGAACACCATCGCCCGGTCGAATTTGCAGAATTCGCCGTCGTGGCTGCCGAGCGGCGTGACTTTCACCCCGGCCGCGGTGGCGTTTTGCACGGACATGCCAAGGACGGCGGCGGCCAACGCCGCCGCGATTAAAGAGATCGTTCTCATCGTTATTCCTCCCACTCAGTTTTCGGCCCGCGGGTCCGGACCATCCGGACCCACGGGCCGAGGCGCTTCATTCGAAGCGTTTTCCAAGTTGAGGGTAGCATTTTCCGTGTCAATCGGAAGCGGTTTCCGTGAGGATGCCTGCGCCACAAAGGTTCGGGAGGATGATGTTATGGCGCGTGCACGTACGAATTCACGACAGGAATTATTTGCATACAGATATGGCGCAGCCCCGGCGGCGCCCGAACCCTCGGCCGGTGGCGATACCCTGGCCTATCTGGCGGGGCGGCGCTCGTGCCGCGATTACCGGGATCGGGCGGTCGATCCGGCGTTGGTCGAGACCCTGGCGGCGGCGGCGTTCTGCGCGCCGACCAAGAGCGACCTGCAGCAGCGCGATCTCGTGATCGTCCGCGATCCTGGGTTGCGGGCCGAGATCGATGCCCTGTTCCCGAACGATCCCTGGATCCCGGCGGCGCCCGCGTTCCTGGTGTTCTGCGGCAACAACCGGCGCCAGCGGCAACTGCACGAGTGGCGCGGCCGGGCCTTCGTCAATGACCACCTGGATGCCTTCTTCAATGCCGCGGTCGACGCGGCCATTCTCCTGGCCACCTTCGTTATCGCCGCGGAGCGGGCCGGGCTCGGCTGCTGCCCGATATCCGCGGTGCGCAATCACGCGGCCCGGGTCAGCGAACTGCTCGGCCTGCCGGACCATGTGTTTCCGGTGACCGGCTTGACGCTCGGCTGGCCGGCCGAGGCGGGCGAGATCAGCTTGCGTCTGCCGCTCGAGGTCACGCTGCACGAGGACCGC
>CAXMQD010000053.1:0-3395 GCA_964194965.1 uncultured Acidimicrobiia bacterium
CCGCCACGACCAACGCCATCGCGATGAGCGGTCCGAATCCGGTCAGCGCCGCCGCCCAGCGCCAATCGAGATGGCCGATGGCCAGGCCGGTCACGAACACCGATAACGCCATGCCGATCGCGCCGGAGCCGGCATAAAACGAGATCGCCCGGCCTTGACCTGACCCCGAGAGGCGCGCGCCCAGGAGCTTCAATCCCGGCATGTAGGTGCCGGCGAAGCTGATCCCGATCAAGGCGCGGAAAAGCATGGCGGTCCAAAACCCTTCCGCCAGTACCGCGAAGCCGACCATGGCCAAGGCGCCCAGCGCCGCCGAGTACAGATAGATCCGGCGCGCGTCGAACCGGTCGGTCAGCCCGGTCAGAATCGGCACCGTGATGCCGTATCCCGCGGAAAACGCGCCGTTGATCCAGCCGGCCTCGGTGTTGGTCAAACTCCACTCGCTTTGGAGCAAGATCAACAAGCCTGGAAACACCATGCTGCCCGACAGCGAGAGAACCTTCGCGGCGGTCATGGCGGCAACGAGCGGGACGACGCGGCTCGACACGGGGCAGTGGCTCCTCGGGACGGTCTCCTGGGACAGTAGGGTCGCTGAACTTCCAACAAGCAATATCTTCGCACAGCAAATCTTCCAAGACCCAGATCCCTCGCCACCTCCAAAACCACGGGAAATTTGGGGTCGCAACGGCGTGGTGTGCCCGCTAGTATCCGGCCGCCCAAATTGGCCGCCAGTATTCCGGCCAACAGACCGGCCAAGGGGCGCTATTGCGGAGGACATGACGGCGATGGAGATGCGCGGCAAGCGCGTTCTGATCTGCGACTGCGAGGCGAGCATGCCGCTCGACGCCGGCAAGCTGGCCGAGGCCTGCCGGGCCGCCGGCGGCGAGGGCGAGATCGAACTCAACACGCAACTGTGCCGCGCCCAGCTCGGCAACTTCCAGCAGGCGATCTTGGGCCAGGACCCGGTGCTGGTCGCCTGCACCCAGGAAGCGCCGCTATTTACCGAACTCGCCGCCGAGGACAACCCGGAGGTCGCGCTCGGCTTCGTCAACATCCGCGAGCGCGCCGGCTGGTCCGATCAAGCCGCCGAGGCCGCGCCCAAGATCGCCGCGCTCATTGCCGAGGCCGCGCTCGACATCGAACCGAGCCGCTCGGTCGAGCTCAAGTCCGGCGGCGTCTGCCTGGTCTACGGCAAGGACGCGCGCGCGCTCGAGGCCGCCAAGCAACTGGCCGGGCGGCTGGAAGTTACCTTGCTGCTCGACGAGCCCCCCGGCGGCCCCAGCGAGATCGTGCCGCCCGCGGTCATGGACGTGCCGATCTTCAAGGGCACGATCACCCAGGCCAAGGGCCACCTGGGCGCCTTCGGCATCAATCTGCGCGGCTACGCCCCGGCGACGGCATCCTCGCGCGGGACGCTCCGCTTCGAGGCGCCGCGCGACACCGCTTTCTCCGAGTGCGACCTGATCCTCGATTTGACCGGCGGCGCCCCGCTGTTCCCGGCCCACGAAAAGCGCGACGGATACCACCGCCCCGACCCGAACGACCCGGTGGCGGTGCAGAAAGCGCTGTTCGAGTTGGCCGACATGGTCGGCGAATACCAAAAACCGCGCTACGTCGACTACAACGCCGAGATCTGCGCCCATTCGCGCAATCGTCAGACCGGCTGCACCCGCTGCCTCGACGTTTGTCCGACCTCGGCGATCACATCGGCCGGCGACATTGTCGAGATCGACCCCCACATCTGCGCCGGCTGCGGCAGCTGTGCCAGCGTCTGCCCGACCGGCGCGGCGAGCTACCAGTTCCCCGCCGGCGACAGCCTGTTCCAGCGCCTGCGTGAAATTCTTGGCGCCTACCACAAGGCCGGCGGTACGGCGCCGGTGCTGCTGCTGCACGACACCGGCCACGGCGAGGCGCTGGTCGGGGCCATGGCGCGCGCCGGGCGCGGCCTGCCGGCCCGGGTGCTGCCGTTCCCGCTTAACGAGGTGACCCAGGTCGGCCTCGACTTCCTGGCCACCGCATTCGCCTATGGCGCGGCCCAGATCGTGGCGCTCGCCAACCCGGCCAAAGCCGAGGAGCTGGACGGCCTGGCCGAACAGATCGGCTTGATCGAGACGGTCCTGGAAGGCCTGGGCCATGGCGGCGGCCGGGTCGAGGTGTTGCGCGAGTCCGATCCGGACGCGGTCGAAGCCGTGCTCCATGGCCTCGCGGCCCGCGCGGCGCCGCCGGCCGGGAGCTTCCTGCCCATGGGCGGCAAACGCAGCCGCACCATGCTGGCGCTGCGCCACCTGCACGCCGAGGCGCCGAGCCCGGTCGATATCCTGCCCCTGCCCCAGGGCGCACCCTTCGGCGGCGTCGCGGTCGGGGCCGAGGGCTGTACGCTGTGCCTGGCCTGCGTCAGCGCCTGTCCGACCGGCGCGCTGCTCGACGATCCGGATCGGCCCTGGCTCGGTTTCAACGAGGAGGCCTGCGTCCAGTGCGGCCTGTGCCGCGTCACCTGCCCGGAATCGGTGATCGCGTTGGAGCCGCGCCTCAACTTCACGGATGAGGCGCGCCAGGCGGTCACCAAGAACGAGGAGGAGCCGTTCGAGTGCGTGCGCTGCGGCAAGCCGTTCGGCGTGCGCAGCAGCATCGAGCGCATCGCCGAGCAGCTCGCCGGCAAACACGAAATGTTCTCCACCCCGGAACAGATCGAGCGCATCAAGATGTGCGACGACTGCCGCGTGGTGGTTCAGTTCCAGGCCGCCGACGCGCCGTTCAAGGGCCCGGACCGGCCCGAGATACGAACCACCGAGGGCGACCTGCGCGAGCGCGAGATCGAGGAGGCCCGCGCCAAGGTCCTCGCCGACCGCGCCGCCGGGAAGGGCAACGGCGCGGATTCCGAGGGCTAGCGATATCCTGGATCGTCGGGTCGAGCCCGACGATGACGGGCCGATGCAAAATTAACGACTTTCGATTAGTCTTCAGCATCGTAGTATTCGTACCGAGTCGTCCCCATGCCCGACTTCGATCCACGCCTGAACGCCTACCGCCCGGACCTGGCCGATGCCGCGCTCGAGGGCCGGGTCGCGGCCCCGCGCTTCACGGCCGGGCGGGCGGCCCGGGTGGCGCGCGGCGTGGCGGCGCTCCGGCGGCGCCCGGACGCGGAGGCGCCGCTCGACACGCAGCTCTTGTCCGGCGAAGCGGTCACGGTGTTCGACGAGGCCGACGGTTGGGCCTGGGTGCAGAACCGGACCGACGGCTACGTCGGCTACGTGGAAAGCGCGGCCTTGGGCGCCCAATCCGCAATCCCCACCCACAGCGTCCAGACGCTGCGCAGCTTCCTGTTCCCGGGCCCCGACCTCAAGCTGCCGCCGCTCGACGCCCTCACCATGTCCGGCCGGGTCGCGGTGACCGGCGCG
>CAXMQD010000054.1:0-5674 GCA_964194965.1 uncultured Acidimicrobiia bacterium
CGCATAGCTCAGCAATCGTGAGGTCACCTCGGGCCTGTGTCCGTTCTTCTGCTGGGTCGCGCCCGGCCCCAACCTCTCCAAGCAGTCGTTTGGCCTCATTGCGGGCGCTCTCTGGCGTCCATGGCGACCCGTGTCGCCCTATGGTGACGCGCCGGGTCCGACCCTTCCTCCCACCAAGGCGATATTGCACGAGATAGACTTTTCTTCCGGTTGGCGTGCCCTTCAAGCCGAAGCCGGAAAGGTCGGCGTCCCAAAGGTACGTGTCACGCTCAGCGGGCTTAGCGGCATCAACCGCCCTTTTTGTGATCCTGCCCTTTGCCATTTTGCCCTCCCATGCGTGCTTACCAATTGGATTCAGTAAGCACATAGTAAGTACGGTGAGAGGAAACAAGGAGAAAGTTACGGAATGGCCTGGGTGGCAAGATCTTGAGATATGGGAGAGTTTCGGATAGTCCCGGCATGTTCGGGAAACCTAGGGAAATCACTAATCTCGCCCTAATAGGGACAGTCGGAGCGGTCGCAGCGCATCGCCCCGCGCACCTGGACGTAGGCCTGGCAGACCGGGCAGGCCACCATGTCTTCGGCCTCCGGTGTCCTGGGCTCGGCGGCCGAGGTGCCACTGCGCGACTTGGACCGCCGCGCCGCGCGCCCGCCCAACCCGCCGCCGGCCTTGCGCTGGTCCTGGAGCCGGCCGACATACTTGAAACCGTACCAAACCAGCGCGATGACCGCGGCCAGGACCAAGAATTTCTGCAGCGAGAACCCGAACATAACGCCCCTTTTAGAGGCGCCGCGCGGGCGCGGTCAAGCGCGCCGCCGCATTATTCCTCACTGGCGCTCCAGACCGGTCAACAGCGGCGCGTAGAGCATCACGAACAGGCCGAAGGCGCCAATCCAGGCGAGGCCGGACAGCCCAAACAGAAGCGCCGCGCCGTCCGGGGCAAGCGGCGCCACCACCCGCGCCAGCGCCGCAAGGCCAACCAGGCCGTAGCACCACGTGGTGCCGGCCCCGGCGTGGAGCGGCCGGCCGCTGTGACCCAGGCTGGCCCGGGTCATGACCGCGAGGGTCATGGTGCCCATGGCACCCACGGTCAATGCGTGCAACGCCGACGCCGGGTCGAACTCAGGCAACAAGATCGCCGCGCCGAGCAGTGTCCAGCCCAGCACCAGCCAGCCGTATCCCAGGTGCAAGACCCAGACCAGGGGCTCTGCCAGGGTCTGTTGTCCGCGCCAGCCGGCGAGCCGGACGCCGCCCAGGCCCGCAGCAACAAGCGCCAGCACACCGGTCACGGGCGCCTCGGGCACCAGGCCCCAGGCCAGGCCGGCGGCGACGGTGGCCACGATCGCCAGGCGGTCGACGCGGCCGAACCCTCGGGGCAAGGGCTGCTCGCCGCGCTTTGCGAGCCAGTTGCGGGTGAAGCTGGGCACGATGCGCCCGCCGACCAATGCGATCAGAACCGCTACGGTGGCGATGCCGAGCCGCAGGCCCAGGCCACCCGTCGAGGCCAGGCCGATAGGTTCCAGATGGGTGAGCAGATTGCTCGCCGCGAGGACCGCGAGGATTCCCACCATCGGCAGGTTGCGCCAATTGCGGCCCGCCAGGACCTCGCGCAGCACCACGGCGCAAAACGCGATCGGGAAGGCGAGATCCAGCACCGCGGCTGCCAGCGGGCCGATCAACCCGGAGACGCCGACCGCGACCCGGCCCAGGATCCAAATCGCAGCCAGCAGTCCCAAGCCGCGGCCGCGTACCGGCAGGCGGCCGGTCCAGTTGGGAATAGCGGTCAGCAGGAAACCGGCGATCACGGCGGCGACGAAGCCAAACAGCATCTCGTGCGCGTGCCAGACAGCCGGATCGAAGGCCGTCGGCAGGTCCACGAACCCGGCCAGGTTGCCGAGCCAGAGCGCGACCGCCAAAGCCGCCCAGACCCCACCGGCCAGAAAGAATGGCCGGAATCCGATTCGTAAAATCTCCGGGCCGGCATATCCGCGTTGCGCGCCGCTCGAAGTTTCGCCGCCGCCTGCGTTCACCCTTTTCCACCCCGCATGGCCGCGCCCCCTGCGCCGGCACCGGGAGCCAGGATGGCCCCATCCATCGCGGCCGCCATGCCTTCGGTCAATAAAATTGAGAAATCGGCGCTAAAGCCCGAAACGGGACCATTGGGCACGGTCCTCGACGGCGGTCAACAAACCCGCGACCCAATCCTCCGGCACGGGCGGCCCGGCCTGCCGACCGGCAAATCCAAAGCGGCGGCGCCACCAGGGCCGCGCGCCTTCGATCGGTCTGATCGCAACCTTGTCGCCGTAGCGTGCGCGCAGGGTCTGACGCAGTTCGCCAATGCCATCCACCAGGCCCAACTCGACGGCCTTGGCGCCGGTCCAGAATTCGCCGCTGAACAAAGTCTTGTCATCGCCCTTGAGGCGCGCGCCCCGACGTTCGCGCACCAAATCCTGAAACACCCCGTGCAGCTCCTTCTGGATACCCTTAAGACGCGTTACGTCCTTGGGTTTCTCGGCCAGAAAGGGATCAAGCATGGATTTCTTGTCGCCGGCGGTATGGAGCCGGCGTTCGACCCCGATGCGCTGCAGCAGCTCGGGAAAGCCGAACCCGGCGGAGATCACGCCGATTGAACCGATGATCGAGGTTTCGCGAACATAGATTTCATCGGCCGCGCAAGCGAGCCAGTAGCCGCCCGAAGCCGCCACGTCCTCGCAGAACGCGAAGATCGGCACCTCTTTTTCCGCGGCCAGGTCGCGGATGCGCCGGCATATCAGATCCGACTGCGCCGCCGAACCGCCGGGCGAATTGACGCTGAGCGCCACTGCCTCCAGTCGCGGCAGCTTGAAGGCGCGTTCGATCACGGGCTCGAGCGCGGCGAGGGTCAATCCGGAACGCAAGGGACCGGGCCCGCCGATGACACCACCCAGACGCAGCACGGCCACCACCGGCGGCGGGTGCTGAAGCCGTGCAATCGGCAAGTAGGCAAGCAGGCTGCGAAGATCCATGAGGGAAACCATAGGCCGCCCGCCGGGGCCTGCCAACAACTCCCTAAAGTTCCAGCCCCCTGCCGTCGCGCAGAACGGCCTCGGCCGCGGGGGTGAAGCCGCCATCCGGCCGGTGCAGGACCAACCCGGCAGCCAAGCGGAGCGGGGTGGCCGCGTCCTTGCGCGCGCGCAAGATGACCCGCTTGGCCGGTTTGCCAGCGCCGGGCCAGAGTGGGAACAGCACCAGCTCCCCGGCCCGCCCGGAAAATGCCGCCAGAAGATCGTCCAGACGGTCTGCCCGGTGGATGAAGGTGATCGTGCCCTTCGAACGAACCATCGCGAGCGCGGCCGCGACCCAATCGCCGAGCCGGGCGGTACCTTCGCGGTTGGCCAGGTCGCGCCCCGGATCGGCGGCCGGACGGGTCCGCCCGGCCGAAAGCTGCGGCGGGTTGCAGAGCACATGATGGAAGCTGCCCGGCGCCAGTCGCGGCGGCGGTTTGGCGACGTCACCGCTCAACGGCAGAAACCGCGCGCCCCAGCCATTGTCGCGCCCGTTTTCGCCGGCCAGTTGCACCAGATCGGCCTGTAATTCGAGCCCTGTCACCCGTGTACCGGGCACTCGCGCCAGCAGGCAGAGAGAAGCCGCCCCGGCGCCGCATCCCAGATCGAGCAGGCTCTCGCCGGGCTTGGCCGGCACGGCAGCGGCCAGGAATACCGGATCGATGGCGGCCCGGTAGCTGCCCCGCCGCTGACCCAGGCGCACCCTGCCGTCCAGCAGGCCGTCCTCGCTGAAACCGGCTTCCGGCGCCGGTTCCCGGGGCCTCGCGCTCATGAGCTGGTCTCCTCGCCGGCCGCCTCGAGCACGCGCCGGGCGCGGGCGAAGTCGTCCTCGATCACCGCCAGGCGCCGCGGGATGGCGCCGATCGAGCCCTCGATGACGCTGGTATGGACGTCGAGCACCACGGCATAGATCCCGGCGTCGGCCAGCAAAGCCTGGAGCCAGGACAGCTTGACCACGTCGTTGGTGCGCACCAGTTTCTTCATGCTCCTCCGGGTTCTAACGGCCACATCCAAGTCTCGGGCTTGACCGGCCTGTGGATCAACCTATTCTGGCTGAAATCTGCCACAGTTCGGCCGAAACGGGGCTATGATACCCGGCGGCCCGTCAGGGGCAAAGACAAGGGGTTAGGACAAGGGGAAGGCATGACTCTCGCCGCCACCGCCCAAATCGCGCAAAGGGCCGCGGCACCGACTGGTTTGGAGGGCTTGACCGCCCGGGTCGCTGACGATCTGCGCGAAGTCAATCGGCTGATCGTGGAGCGCATGCACTCGCCGGTTGGGCTGATTCCGCAGGTGGCCGGACACATCGTCGCCGCCGGTGGAAAGCGCCTGCGGCCGATCCTGACCCTGGCGTCGGCGCAGCTCTGCGGCTACCAGGGCCACCGCCACCTGGCGCTCGCGGCTTGCGTCGAGTTCATCCACACCGCAACCCTGCTGCACGACGACGTGGTCGACCAGAGCAACCTGCGCCGGGGACTGTCGACCGCCAACGCGGTCTGGGGCAACCAACCCAGCATCCTGGTTGGCGATTTCCTGTTCAGCCGCGCTTTCCAGCTTATGGTCGCCGATGGTTCGCTCAAGGTGCTGAAAATCCTATCCGACGCTTCGGCCGTGATCGCTGAGGGCGAGGTCCAGCAGCTCCTGACCACCAACGACACCGCGACGGACGAGGACGACTACTTCTCCGTGGTCGGCGCCAAGACCGCCGCCCTGTTCGCCGCCGCCTGCCGAATCGGCGCCGTGGTGGCCGAGCGGCCCGAATCGGAAGAGCTGGCGCTCGGAGCTTATGGGCGCAACTTCGGCATCGCCTTCCAACTGGTCGACGATATCCTCGACTTTTCGGCGCGCCAGGCCGAGTTCGGCAAGACCGTGGGCGACGACTTTCGCGAAGGCAAGATCACGCTGCCGGTGATCCTCGCATACCGGCGCGGTGACGAGGCCGAGCGTGGCTTCTGGCGCCGCTGCCTTGAGGACCTGGAGCAAGACGAAGCCGACCTGGCGCAGGCGCAGGCTCTCATGGAGCGGCACAATGCGCTGGCGGACTCCATGGCCCGGGCGCGGCGTTACGGCAAGGACGCGCGCAAAGCACTAGAGGCGTTTCCGGATTCGCCGGTCAAGCGCGAGCTGATCGACGTCGTCGATTTCTGCGTCGAACGGGCCTACTGAACCCGACGCCGCCTGAGCGGCCGGCCGCCGCGGCGGCCGAATTCACAACAACCAGACGAAAAACGCCCCGGA
This sequence comes from uncultured Acidimicrobiia bacterium, assembly GCA_964194965.1. GTDB lineage: Bacteria > Pseudomonadota > Alphaproteobacteria > Kiloniellales > J153 > JACZVL01. Next base: position 5,284 of record CAXMQD010000054.1, read on the forward strand.
ATTATGCGGGGCGATCATCGTGACTGGCGATTTTCATGATGGGGGGAGGACACGCCCGCGAATGAGAGGCTCCATCTCTATAAACCCTTGAACTCCCTTACCTGCAATTCCCACAGCAGCCACTTAGCAGCATATCTAGTGTAGCAAACTGTGTAGCAAAAAGAATTCTCCTTGATCAGATTGTCCGCAAGTTATCTGCAAGCCTAGGCGATATGGTTCAGCCACATCTCTTAGATACACCTTCTAGAATGCTCTCAGAGAGTCACTATGGCAGTGAGGAAACTCCTAGCGCTCCTCTGTAGACTCTAGAATTGGTTTTAACAGGTGTCAGGAGTCCTGGGCATCGACCAAGCAATGTAGGATTTCGGCCACGTCCTCAATGACCAGGATG
>CAXMQD010000055.1:0-4851 GCA_964194965.1 uncultured Acidimicrobiia bacterium
ACGCCGCGCTGGCGCTTTCCTTTTCGTGGCTGCGCACGAGATCGCCGTAGGCGGCCATCAGTTCCTGGGTGATCTCGCCCACGGTGAAGCTCTGGCCGTCGATCTCGCCGACGGGCGTCACCTCGGCGGCGGTGCCGGTGATGAAGATCTCTTGGGTCCGGGCCAGCTCCTCCGGCAGGATCGCGCGCTCGATGACCTCGATGCCGCGCACGCGGGCGAGCCGGATCACCGACTGGCGGGTGATGCCGTCGAGGAAGCAGTCCGGGGTCGGGGTGTGCAGCTTGCCGTCCTGGAGCAGGAAGATGTTGGCGCCGGTCGCCTCGGCGATCTGGCCGCGGTAGTCCAGCATCAGGGCGTCGGCATAGCCCTTGGCCTCGGCGGCGTGTTTGGACATGGTGCAGATCATGTAGAGGCCGGCCGCCTTGGCGTGCACCGGCGCGGTGTCCGGCGCCGGGCGCCGCCACGGCGAGGTCGTCAGCCGGATGCCCTTGAGCCGCGCCTCGGGCGAGAAGTAGGACGGCCAGTCCCAGGCCGCGATCGCCAGGTTGATCCGGGTCTCCTGCGCCGAAACCCCCATCATCTCGCTGCCGCGCCAAGCGATCGGGCGGAAGTAGCCGTCGACGATGCCGTTGGCTTTCATGACCTCGAGCGCGGCGGCGTCGATCTCCGCGGCGCTATAGGGGATCTCGAAACCCAGGATTTCCGCCGAGTTGTGCAGGCGCTCGTGGTGCGCGCGCATCTCGAAGATGGCACCGCCGTAGGAACGTTCGCCCTCGAACACGCTGCTGGCGTAGTGCAGTCCGTGGGACAGCAGGTGCAGCTTGGCCGCGCGCCAGGGCACGAGCTCGCCGTTAAACCAGATGACCCCATCGCGATCATCGAAGGGAAGCATGGACATCGTTGGTACCGCCTCGCTGTTGCGCCGGCCCGTGCGAAGGTCATACCCACGCGCCGCCGTTGTTATCGCCCCGGGACCGCCTTACGGCGGAAACCGGCTTCAATCCCCAAAACGCCCCATATCGGCCATAAATTGTTACTTTTGGTCGAATGAGGCTTGCATGATGTAACATTCGTGTTCATATATGTCAACATGACTGACATAAAAATAGGCCCCAATCCCCTGTTCCTGCGCGAGGAGGAGCTACGCCAGGCGATCGAGATGCTGTTCTTCGCCTACCGCGACTTCACCGCCGAGCCGGACCAGATCCTGGCTCAATACGGCTTCGGCCGGGCCCACCACCGGGTCGTCTACTTCGTTGGCCGTCATCCCCGGATCACGGTCAGCGAGCTTCTGGCGATTCTGGCGATCACCAAGCAGAGCCTGTCGCGGGTGCTCGGCCAGCTGGTCGCCGAGGGCTTCGTGGACCAACGGCCGGGCGAGCGCGACCGGCGCCAGCGCCTGCTCGACCTGACCGAGTCCGGCCGCGAGTTGGAGCGTCGCCTGACCGAAAACCAGCGCAAACGCTTCGCGCGCGCGTTTCGCGAGGCCGGCCCCGAGGCGGTCGAGGGCTTCCACCGGGTGCTGCTCAATATCATCGACGAGCGCAACCGCGACCGCTTCGATCACCGCGAAAAGGGCCCCGGTCGGGCGCGCCCGCCGCGCCGCGCCGCCGGGCACTGAACGCCCCGTCCCGGCGCTCGCAATCCGGGTTGTCCGCGCGGCGAAATGACCCCATTCGGATAGGCTTTCGGCAACAGGGCACACGGCCTTATAATCGGCGGCCATGAGCCTGGACGCACCGCACATCCTGGTGGTCGACGACGACACGCGCCTGCGCGAGCTGCTGCACAAGTACCTTACCGAGCAGGGGTTCCGGATCACCGCCGCCCGAGACGCCGCCGACGCCCGCGTCAAGCTGGAGTCCTTCGACTTCGACTTGATCGTGCTCGACATCATGATGCCCGGCGAGTCCGGGCTCGAGTTGACCCGGGGCTTGCGCGAAGCGAGCCAGGTGCCGGTGCTGTTGCTGACCGCCATGGGCGAGATCGAGGACCGCATCGCGGGCCTGGAGAGCGGTGCCGACGACTATCTGCCCAAGCCCTTCGAACCGCGCGAATTGGTGCTGCGCGTCAACGCTATCCTGCGCCGCACGCAGGCGCCGGCGCCAACGCCCGGCGGCGAGATCGCGTTCGGCGACTACCGCTTCGACCTGACCCGCAAGGAGCTGCGCAAGGGGGTTGATTTCGTGCGCCTGACCACGGCCGAGGCCTCGCTGCTCAAAACCCTGGCACGCCAGCCCGGCGTACCGGTCAGCCGCGAGACCTTGAGCGCGGAGAACCCCTTGATCGGCAATACCCGCGCCATCGACGTGCAAGTCACCCGCCTGCGCCGCAAGATCGAGGAGAACCCGCGCTTCCCGCGCCATCTCCAGGCGGTGCGCGGAGTTGGCTACGTGCTGATCGCAAATTGATTCCAAGGACCGCGGCGGAGACTGCCATGGCGACCACCGCAGCACCAGCGCCCTCCAAGCCTTCCCTGATCAAGCGGATTCTGCCGAGCTCGCTGTTCGGGCGCTCGGTGCTGATCATCGTGACGCCGTTGGTCTTGCTTCAGGTGATCTCCACCTGGGTGTTCTACGACCGCCACTACAGCAACATGACCAAACGCCTAGCCCAGGGCCTGGCCGGCGATATCGGCGCCGTCATTCAGATGATGATCCGCAACCCCGGTTCGGTGGAACGCTTGCAGACTTTCCGCCTGGCCCGGCGCACCATGAACCTGACACTGACATTCGAGGAGGCGGCGCGCCTGCCCGAAGTCACGCCGACCGAATCCTTCGGCCCCTTCGCGACCCTCCTGGACTTCCGCCTCGCGAAGGCGCTCAAGGAGCAGGTCCAGCGCCCCTTCCTGATGGACACCCGCGGCCTCAGGAAACAGGTCGAGATCCAGGTCCAACTGGCCGACGGCGTGCTGCGGGTCCTGGCCCCTCGCAGTCGGCTGTTCTCCTCGACCACCTACATATTCATCATGTGGATGGTCGGGAGCTCGATCATTCTGTTCGTGGTCGCGCTCCTGTTCATGCGCAATCAAGTGCGGCCGATCCGGCGTCTGGCGCTGGCCGCCGACAGCTTCGGCAAGGGCCGCGACGTGGCCGACTTCAAGCCCGAGGGCGCGGCCGAGGTGCGCCAGGCCGCGGCCGCCTTCCTGCAGATGCGCGACCGCATCAAGCGCCAGATCGAGCAGCGCACCGAGATCCTGGCCGGGGTAAGTCACGACCTGCGCACGCCGTTGACGCGGATGAAACTGCAGCTGGCCATGCTCGAACAGACGCCCGAGGTCCACAACCTGGAATCCGACGTGGCGAGCATGGAGCGCATGGTCGAGGGTTACCTCGCGTTCGCCCGCGGCGAAGGCACCGAGTCACCGCGGCCGGTCGAAATTTCAGGCCTGCTGCGCGACGTGGTCGGCCAAATGAGCCGCGACGGCGGGGTGATCGATTTGCACGTCGAGGAGGCGATGACCGTGCCCCTGCGGCCCGAAACCATGCGGCGCTGCATGAGCAACCTGATCGGCAACGCCCAACGTTACGGCGAGCATGTGTCGGTGCGCGCCGGCGCGCGCGACAAAATAATCGAGATTACCGTCGACGACGACGGTCCCGGCATCCCACCGGGATCGCGCGAGGACGCTTTCAAGCCGTTTTTCCGGCTCGAGGGCTCGCGCAACCCGGAAACCGGCGGCGTCGGCCTGGGCCTCACGATCGCCCGCGACGTGGCGCGCAATCACGGCGGCGACCTGGTGCTGGAGGACGCCCCCGGAGGTGGCCTGCGCGCCCGTCTCTGGCTGCCTGTCTAGAGCATTATCCGACTGGGCAAAACTTACTTCGGAAACAGAAATTGAAGCTGCAATCGTAGCTGCCATTGGGGACCGAATTCCGGCTTTTCGACATTGTAATAGGCGGAGGCCTGGGCATTTAACGGCTGATTCCCGATCTTGAATATCTTGCCAACACCGCCGCCGAACGGGACCGTCCAGGTGTCATCACTATCCGCTTCCCAATCGGCGGTGATGACCGGCGCGCTGGTCAGGTACCAACCGTCGTCGAGATTGTAGTTCACAAAATATTGCCACGTGAACAGGTTCACCTGCTCGTCGCCGGTGAACGACCAGACATTGCTGAATAGGGAGCCGACGACTCATGGTCCACGAATGGTCAAGACGACGGCGCTTGGGCCGGCACCCCACTCGCCAGCGCCTAGCCGATCGTCGGTCGATGTGGGCAGCAGCAAGGCCGGCCCAACACCCCATATCCATTCACCGCTGTCCTTCGGTGAAAAGAACGCGGTAAAGATCGTGTCGCCCAAGCCGAATTCCCGGTCCTGATCGGGTGTAAAGGCGGGCTGCGATATCACGGGTACGATGGTCCGGGTGATCAGGTTCCAGTCGTCGTTCAAATCGAACGGCCAGACCGGCTGGATATTCATGATGTTTTGGGTTTTCTCTTGCGGCCCGACATCGAAGTTCGTGTTGTTTTGGAACGGCAAGCTGATCAAACTCGCCACCGGGTTTTGGGCCGCTCTGGCAAGATCTTCGGTCTCGCCCGCCAGCGCCGGTCCAATTGAGACCGCACCAACGAGTGCGCTTAGGACTGCTCCAACGATTGTGCGCGGCATAAATTTTCCCCTATTCATATGTTCATGTTATCAGAGCGCAAATAATTTGCCAGGATACAATGAATGTCTTCCTTTGGTTAGCCATCTCACTTGGTAGGCGTGTACCAGATCGGCGAGGTGTAGGCGCGCTCCTGAAGCACCATCGGAACCTCTTTTGGCATGTCGACGTCATAATATTTGGCATCGTACGCGGTCCAGCGCGGGGTCGGAATCTCGATCACGCGCGCGTAGTAAAAG
>CAXMQD010000056.1:0-1962 GCA_964194965.1 uncultured Acidimicrobiia bacterium
CAACGCCCGGTTCCGGCGCCCGAACCCCCGCCAGCCATCCTAACGATAAAAGGGAATCGGCTCTAGGCGCACCGACTCACCGCCGAGTAAGCGAGGCCCCGAAATCCGCCGCTCGGCGAAACACGGCCATCCCCGAAAAAGGACACCGAGCCTCGCATCCCGACACGAATCGGTCATCCCGCGCAGCGAGGGCGGTCTCTGTTTCATGTTGGAACCGTCGACTACGAGGGAGTTGACTCTCGTGATATATTTCAATATTTGTTGAAATATGGAACATTCCTCCGCCGTCGATGCCTTGTCCGCGCTAGCCCACGAATCGCGACTGGCGATTTTTCGCCTGCTGGTCCCGGAAGGTCCGGATGGTCTTTCGGCGGGGGAGATCGGCAAGAGACTGGGAATCGCGGCGAACGCACTCTCGTTCCACCTGACACGGTTGCGCTATGCGGGTCTGGTCTCGGTGCGGCGGAACGGCCAGCAGATGATTTATGCCGCGGCCTACGACGGCATGCAGCGCTTAATGGGATTTCTCACCGATAACTGCTGTCGACTGGACGCCCGGGGTTGTTCTTCGGACTGCCCACAGCCGTCGCCCACACGAGAAACTCAAAAACGGATCCGACAAAAGGTACGCGCCGCCTAACGACTGCTATCCAAATTCAATCCTAGGAGATCCTAGCATGCAGATACATCGACTATCGCCGAAGGAAGCGCTGAAAGCGCTTGGAATCGGTGTGCTAACCGCTGTCCTGTTGTCGGCCATCATGGTGCCAGCGTTCGAACTCGGCATCGCACCGTTGCCGGAACCACCCTCTCTCGCACTCACCAAGCTGCTGTTGGGTGCCAATGCGCCGCTGCCGGTCGGCCTTCTGTTTCATGTCGCCTACGTGACGTTTTGGTCCGTCGTTTACGTCTCGGTGTTTCGAGATCGCTTAACCTTCCTAAACGCCTTGTGGCTCGGGCTCGCCCTTTGGGTCGTGATTTTGGTTGTCTTCTTTCCGCTCCTTGGCTGGGGGTTTTTCGGTCTCGCGATAAGCCCCAAGCTGGTTCCCGCATCGTTGGTCCCGCACCTTCTTTTCGCCGTCGTCCTTTGGGGGCTGTGCCGGTGGGGCTTCAAGGCGAAGACCGTAACCGACGAACCAAGGACGGATTGAACCGAGGCAGCCGTGTTTCGAGACGGCGCTACAAGCCTTCCGCGAAGGCGATCAGGTCGCGAGTGAATCGCTCCGGCTGTTCGACCGGGATCAGGTGACCGGCGTCGGGGTAGACGATCTCGCGAGCATGGGGAATGCGCGCCTGGAGCTCGGCGATATCGGCGCCGATCCGGAACACCCGGTCATGGCGCCCGCACTCGGCGCCCCTGCCGCGTCGTATTCGAAATAAAGGCTCTCGCCCGGCGTGATTTCCAGCTTGGTCTTGCTCCGCACCCCTAAACGGTCCGGCCTTCGCGCAGGTACTCAAAGACCCGGGTGAAGTCGCTGTCGGGCAGCGCATGGTCGCAGGCCTGCCACAGCGCGGCGACGACTTCGCCGAGGTCGTGCGGCGCGCCCGCGGCGCGCGCGTTGTCGCGGTAGAGCGTCACGTCCTTGGCGAGCAGCGCGGTCTTGAACCCGGCGTCGAAGCTGCCGGTGACGATGCGTTGGGGAAACTTGTCCCGGGTCGCCGAATTGACCCCGGTGGAGACATTGACCACGTCGAGCATGGTCGTCATGTCGAGGCCCTGGCTGAGCCCGTAGAGCATGGCCTCCGAGGTCGCGGCCATGGCGGTGCCGGAGAGGAAGTTGTTGATCAGCTTAAGCGCCTGGCCCTGCCCGGGCGCTTCGCCGACGTGAAAGGGATTCTTGCAAAAGGCCGCGATCACCGCGCGGTGGCGCTCCAACTCCGCGCCCGGCCCGGCCCACATGATGGTGATGGTGCCGGCGGCCGCCCCGGCCTGGCCGCCGCTGACCGGCGCATCGACGTAAA
>CAXMQD010000057.1:0-1840 GCA_964194965.1 uncultured Acidimicrobiia bacterium
CGACAAATTGTTACTCAGCTGGAAGAGTATCGCGAGGAGGACAAGGCGACGTTTTCAACTATTGTCGCATTGTGTAATCAGCACGGCCTAACTCAAGGCAAGCTAGCGGATGAATTCCGAGTTTCAACGGCGACAATTAGCCGCTGGGCGAGAGGCAAAAGCATGCCGCCCGCTTACTCGAGAGGAACCATTGTTTCCCGGATTAGGCGGCTTATCTTGAGCGAGATTGAAGCATCTGAACCATTGCTCACAAGAATGGCGGCCGGCTAAGCGTCATGGCTATGCGACGAGAAATCGATATCTACTGCTAGTACCTAATCAAGAGCACTTAAGCGGTCGATGTCTCCTCCGGCGTCGAGGACCGGCCCGGGCTCAAGAGCCCGGACAAGATTAGCGCATTTCTCACCGCCGCCAAGGGAGGGTAGCGGACGCGGCGGCGAGGTCCACGAGAAATTAGTCCCGGAGGGCCTGGCGGCGCGCCTCGAACTCGTCCTTGTCGATCTCGCCGCGGGCGAAACGCTCCTCGAGGATATCGAGCGCGGCCTTCGGCCGTCCGCCAGCCCCGCCCGTGCTGCCGAGCCAACGCACGACCAGGACCACCACGGCGACGATCACCGCGATGAACAGGATCATCATGACCGGCCCGAGGATCCAGCCGCCACCCATCATGTGGCCGTATCCATGGTCCCCCTCGCCGGCCACATTTGCCCAAGCCAACCAGGGCAAGGTCAGGGTCCCGAACGCGGTTGCGACCCACAGGCTCAATCGTTTCATGGTGCAGGTTCCTTCTCTGAATTCCAGACCTCTGATATTTGGGATCGCGCGGACCCCAAAGGCATTGGTAAATCCGCGGATCAGCCATGCCGAAAATAGTGGCCCGCCCCGGGCTTGAGCCGAGCGACGCAGCATTGCGAACGCGCGCTTTCTGAGGCAAAGTGCGGCGATAAAACCCGAGAGAAATCCTGGCGATGGAAGCACTGAACACTTACCGGGCCGGCCCCGACGAACGCGGCCATTTCGGCCTCTTCGGCGGCCGATTCGTGGCCGAAACCCTGATGCCGCTCGTTCTCGCGGTCGAAGAGGCCTACGAGGCCGCCAAGCGGGACCCCGGTTACCAGGCCGAGATCGACGACCTCGCCAAGCACTACGTCGGCCGGCCCAGCCCGCTTTACTTCGCCGAGCGCCTGACCGAGCACTTCGCCAGCGCCGCCAGGGACGCCGCCGGGGACGCCCATGGGGACGCCGCCGGGGACGCCAAGCGGGGTGCCAAGCTCTACTTCAAGCGCGACGAGCTCAACCACACCGGCTCCCACAAGATCAACAACTGCCTGGGCCAGATCCTGCTGGCGCGGCGCATGGGCAAGACCCGGATCATCGCCGAGACCGGCGCCGGCCAGCATGGGGTCGCGGTCGCCACGGTCTGTGCCCGCTTCGACATGCCCTGCGTGGTCTACATGGGCACGACCGACATCGAGCGTCAGGCGCCCAACGTGTTCCGCATGAAACTTCTCGGCGCCGAGGTAGTGCCGGTCACCAGCGGCACCGGCACCCTCAAGGACGCCATGAACGACGCCCTGCGCGATTGGGTCGCCAATGTCGAGAACACCTTCTACATCATCGGCACGGTCGCCGGCCCGCACCCCTATCCGGCCATGGTGCGCGACTTCCAATCGGTGATCGGCCACGAGACGCGGGAGCAAATGATGGCGGCGGAAGGCCGCCTGCCCGACACCCTGGTCGCCTGCATCGGCGGCGGCTCCAACGCCATGGGCCTGTTCCATCCCTTCCTGGACGACGCCAGCGTGCGCATCATCGGCGTCGAGGCCGCCGGCCACGGCAT
>CAXMQD010000058.1:0-4581 GCA_964194965.1 uncultured Acidimicrobiia bacterium
CGACGAAAGAGGCGCCGAACGCCGCGGTCACCAGCATCAAGACCGCGGATTTCACGCGGTCCCTTTTGTAGCCGAACATGACCGCCATGGCCATCGTCCCGCTGCTGCTGATCAAGATGAACGTCATGATGGCGATCAGGACAAGCGGGATCGGCTCACCCCCGAAGCTCAGCGCGAAGATCTCGCTGGTGTTGGGCCACGGCACCGTCGTGGACATCCGCACCGTCATGTAGGAGAGCAGGAAACAAGTGAAGATGAAGGTATCGCTGAGCAGGAAGATCCACATCATGCCCTTGCCCCAGGGGACGTTCTTGAACGCCCGCTGGTCCGAGGACCAATCGGCGACGACGCCTTGCATGCCACCTGGCGGCGCGAGGGTGCTTCCCGTATCTGTTATCTCAGCTTGTGACATGTGCTCTATCGTCCTCTTTACGTAAATAACAGCAGCGCGAACAAGAGTACCCAAATCAACAGCAGGAAGTGCCAATAAACGGCGCACAACTCGACGCTCAGTTGCACTCGGTCCCGAGCGACTCCGCGCCGCACCTTGGACCAGGTCCTGACCCAGGCGACCAAGCCGCCCAGCAGGTGCACGGCGTGCAGCGCCGTGACCAGGAAAAAGAAGGCGTTGGCCGGGTTGGTATCCGCGAAATATCCGAGTTCGACCAGTTGCTGCCATGCCATGAGTTGGCCGACCAGGAAGGCGAATGCAAAACCGCCGCCCAATAGCAGGCCAAACCTCAGGCGGTCTTCCTGGCCCCGTTCCGCGCTGACCCGCGCCCATTGCAAGGCGATGCTGCTCGCGATCAACAGAACCGTGTTCAACCACAGCACCACGGGTTCCGGCAAGGCGCGCCAATCCGCGGCCAACATCCTGTCGGCGTAGGTCACAACAGTAAGCGAGAACACCACCGTGGCCACGGCGAGGAACACCCTCAGGCCGAGCTTCGCGGTCGGCAGCGACTCCAGGTCGACACCGTGAATGTCGTCGATAACACCCTCGTCGAGCCAGGGCTTGTCCATCAGCGCACGGAAAATGCTCATGGTTGACCTCCCCGGGGTAACCCGGAAGGCCGGCGCCTCAGCGCGCCGCGGAACACCTTGCGGGCGATCGATCGGACCATCAGCCGTCCCTATTCGGCCGGCTGTGCGGCGCCACCGGGAACGCTCTCCCCACCGGATTCGGCGGGCGTCCCGACCGGCGGCTCGTTCTGCGGCACGAAATCCTCTTTGTGCCCCGGAACGCCGAAGGCATAGGCCCAGCGATAGACCACCGGGAGCTTATCGCCGAAGTTGCCATGTCCGGGCGGGAAATCTTCGGTCTGCCACTCCAGCGTGGTGGCCCGCCATGGGTTGCGTTCGGAGGCCTTACCCTTCAGGGCAGACCGCGCCATGTTGTAGAGGAAAATGATCTGAGCGACGCCGACGATCACCGTCACGACGGTGACGAAGGCGTTCAGCGTCTGGGCCGATTCCGGAATGAAGGAGGTCTCACCCATTTCGAAGTAGCGGCGCGGCACGCCCAGGAAACCCAAGTAGTGGAGCGGCAGGAAAATCATATAGGCGCCGAGGAAGGTGATCCAGAAGTGAATCTTGCCCAACGTTACATTGAACATTTTGCCGGTGATCAAGGGGAACCAATGGTAGATCGCCCCGAAGACAACCATGAGCGGCGCCACGCCCATCACCATGTGGAAGTGGGCGACCACGAACATGGTGTCGGAAAGCGGAACGTCGATGACGACGTTGCCGAGGAACAGGCCCGTGATGCCGCCGTTCACGAAGGTGACGATGAAGCCGAGGGCGAACAGCATCGGAACCGTGAGGTTGATGTTGCCCTTCCACAGGGTCAGCGTCCAGTTGTAGACCTTGAGGGCGGTGGGAACGGCGATGATCAGCGTGGTGGTGGCGAAAAAGAACCCGAACCAGGGGTTCATGCCGCTGACGTACATGTGATGCGCCCAGACCACGAAGCTCAGCGCGCCGATCCCCACGATCGCCCAGACCATCATCCGATAACCGAAGATGTGCCGTCTCGCATGGATGCTGATCAGGTCGGACACCATGCCGAAGGCCGGCAACGCGACGATGTAGACCTCGGGATGACCGAAAAACCAGAACAGGTGCTGGAACAGGATTGGGCTGCCGCCGCCGTATTCGAGATGTTCTCCCAACTCGACGATGGACGGCATGAAGAAACTGGTTCCCAGCACACTATCCAAGGTCATCATCACCGCGCCCACGAAGAGCGCAGGGAAAGCCAGCAAAGCCAGCACGGTGGCGGTGAAAATGCCCCAGACCGTCAAGGGCATGCGCATCAGCGTCATGCCCCGCGTGCGCGCCTGCAACACCGTGGTCACATAGTTCAAGCCGCCCATGGTGAAACCGACGATGAACAGAGCCAGGGAGACCAGCATCATGACGATGCCCAAGTCCGCCCCCGGCGTGCCCGAAAGAATGGCCTGGGGTGGATAGAGCGTCCAGCCGGCGCCGGTCGGCCCGCCCGGCACGAACCAGCTCGCCAACAGCACCAGCACGGCGAGCAGATAGATCCAGTAACTCAACATGTTGACGTAGGGGAACACCATGTCCCGGGCGCCGACCATCAACGGGATGAGGTAGTTGCCGAAACCGCCCAGGAACAGCGCCGTGAGCAGGTAGATCACCATGATCATGCCGTGCATGGTGATGAACTGGTAGTAGTCCTCCGGGTCGATAATGGTGAAGAAATCCGGGAACCCCAGTTGCAGCCGCATCAACGACGACAGCACCAAAGCCACCAGCCCAACCCCGATCGCCGTGAACGAGTACTGGATGGCGATGACTTTGGCGTCTTGGCTGAAGACGTACTTGGTGACCCAGCTTTTCGGATCGTAGAGTTCGACATCCTCGATTTCGGCGGGTGGCACGAGCTCCGCTTGGGCAGGCGTGATACTGGTCATCGGAACACCCTCTTCAACTTGAATTAGCGAGACGCGATCGGATCGGGTCTCATTGTGTTGCTGTCGTCTCCGCGGACGCCGCGTCCGCCGCGCGCGAGACCAAACTCAAGACGCCATCGGCGCCGTTTCCGGCGCGGGCCATCGATTGCGCGAATGTCGTTTGTTCTCCCAACCACGCCTCGAAGTCTTCCGGCGCTTCGACCACGACCGTACCCCGCATCTCGTGGTGCCCGATGCCGCATAACTCGAAGCAGAGAATATCGAAGGTCCCGGTCCTGGTCGGCGTGAGCCAGAAGAAGGTAATCATGCCCGGCACCATATCCATTTTGGCCCGGAACTGGGGCACGTAGAAATCGTGCAGGACGTCTATGGAGCGCAGCAATGCCTGGACCGGCTGGCCGAGCGGGAGATGCAGCTCACTGTCGTCCACCAGGACATCATCCTGCCCGTTGGGATCGTCCGCGTTCAATCCGAACGGATTGTCGTCGTTGATGTTGCGGGCGTCCGAGGTGCCCAAGACACCGTCCTTGCCGGGAAAGCGGAATTTCCAGTTCCACTGCTGGCCGACGACCTCGAAGGCTGCCGCGTCTTCGGGAACCGTGACGAAATCATTCCAAGCAATCAGGCCGGGCGCCAACATGATCACGACGCCCACCGAGGTCAGCCCGGTGAGCCACCACTCCAGTTTCGGGTCTTCCGGCTTGTACTCGGATCGCCGGTCCGCCCGGAAGCGGTAGCGGTACACGCAATAGGCGGTGAAAAGTAAGATCGCGACGAAAACGATGCCGGTAACCACGAACGTGATCTGAATCACGGTATCGATGAAGCCCCAATTCGACGCGATCTCCGTCCACCACCACGGGCTAAAAAAGTGAAACAGGACCGTGCCAACGGTGACCAAAACCAGCCCGATTACGACGATCATCCCTTACTCACCCCTATCTCCAGAAAGCTGCCCTATCTCCAGAAAGCTGCTTGCCCGAGCCAAGCCGCGTTCCCAAACCCGAAGGACCCAACATTCCGCCGCGCCATGCGGCCCGATGCGCTCAAGATTTATATGCCATGGGTCAAGTCGTCTAGAGGATTCGGCCCGCGCGTACAACATCTCCAGCGCCAACGCCGCGCGCCGCCCCAAGCGACGAATCACCTTGGAACAGCTCCAAAGATTCCCTTACCGACCCGCGGCTCTCCGATCCCTCTCTCCCAGCGGACGCAACGCGTCCCGACACGCGCGCATTTAGAAGGCCCGTCCGCCTTCTGGCGTTTTTCCGAGCCGCGCAAATTTCCTATAGCATGATCGATATGACATTGCACGCTTGTGGTTGGACCGTTTGCCGTAGAGCCGCGAGGTTGTATTGTTCGATCATTTATTAAACCATTATTTTAATATGGACATTTGCGCGATTATCCTCGAAACACCGAAGAAAACGGACCGCGGCGGAGGGCGAAAAAGGGGCGACCGGTTCGAGGAGCAAAATCACAATACTGGAAAGTTACAGCGGAGATCGGCTCGCCCAAGGAGCATTGCCCGCGAAGCATTGCCGGGGTATGAGGTCCGGTGTCGGCGGTTGCACTTCCCCGCCGGGCCGTTTTGGGGTTTGGTCCGATGGCGGTTCGTCTATACTGATCTTTGAAATTT
>CAXMQD010000059.1:0-1740 GCA_964194965.1 uncultured Acidimicrobiia bacterium
GTTTGTATGGGCCGCTGGCTATTTTTTTTTGCTGGACAGGCAATCCAGTAGCCCAGACGTAATTACTCACCCCCTGTATTCTGCGGTTTCAGTTTTCGATGGTTGTCCTGATGGTCTGGAAGGGACTTTGACCTGCCAGCCGGGCGGTATCGACGACAGTGCGCACTGCAGCGTCGGTTTGCGCGGCCCACATTGAGCGGAACCCGTTGGTGACCTTGCGATTGATGACGGCGGGGCGCAGTGCGCGCTCGGAACCGTTGTTGGTGGGCTCGACAAGGTCTGGCGCGTCGAGGAAGGTCAGCAACTGATCGCGGGCATTGGCGATCTTGGCGAGCAGGCGCCGGGCGATGTCGCAGTCACTCCGGATTTGCAGGATATCGGCGAGACGGGCCTCCAGCTCCCGTCGTTTACGCTTGATCGTGGCGGCGGCGTATCCTGCGAGCCCGCGCCAGAGGGCGAACACGTCGTCGATCCAGAGCTTCAGCCGGAACGGGGCCATGTCCTCGCTGGCCTCGACGCCATAAGCGATGTCGCGGGCCAAATGGGCGAGGCAGGCCTGTTGGCGCCCGGCGTGGTTCTGCTGGGCGGCATAGCGATCCGACAGCCAGAAGCGGGGCCGGTGACCGCCCATCACATCGCGCACCACCTGCGCGCCGCGGCTGTAGGCGGCCTCGTGGACCACTGCGTCTTTCGCGAGAAACACCCAGTGCTGGCTGTTGGCGCCCTCGATCCGGACCCCGGTCTCATCCGATGCCACCGCCTCGGCCTGACGCAGCCGGGCCAGGGCGTCGGCTTTGCCGGCCTCGAACCGGGCCGATCCGCGCCGGAACAGGTTCGCCAACGCACCCTGGCTGATCCTCAGGCCGAACACATCGCGAAACAGCCCCTCCAGCCGCCAATACGAGACATGCTGGAAATGCTTCAGATAGAAGGCCAGCGCTCCGATCATCGGCCCGAATGGCGAGCTGGACGCGGCATCCGGTTGGGGCGCCTTCGAGCGCGCGCCGCACCCGGGGCAGGTCAGCGCAAGGCGTCGATGGCGCGTCGTTAGCGGCGCAATCGGCGGCAGATCAACGCTGTCATACGCGCCAATCACCGTGCCCTCGGCGTCTCCCGTGAAAGCATGGCCGCACCCAACGCAATGACCGGGCCGGTGATCCACAATCCGGTCGGGCGTGGCGCTGAGCGCACGAAAGTGGCCCCTGTGACCGGGCGTCGCCCCGCCGGGTTTCGACGCCTCCCGCTTCGCCTTGCGATCGGTCGAGGGTGGTTTCGAAGAAGTTCGTGACGTCTTCGCTGGACGCTGGAGCCGCAGCACAAGCTCAACCAGCGCCGCCTTGCTCATCCGTTCAAGATCGTCCCGATTCATCCATAGTGTGAATCACGCAATCCGGCGCCGCACAAGGGGTGAGTAATTACGTTTCGAGACCCCGAGGGTGAGCGGGTGGAGGCGGGTTCCGGAGCCGCCGGCAAGCACGATACCCTTGCGTTTTCTCATCCCGGCACCCCGCTGATAACGCCCCGGCTGGGCTACGATCGGCTTTGTCCATTGACACCGAGGGGGCTGACCAAACGGTTAACCATGTTGGGCAAATCGGGAATTTCCCGCCGGGCTCCTTACCGCCGGTCGCGGATGTTGTAGGCGGCCAGCACCAGGATGCTCCAGGCCGCCAGCGCAAGCAGAAAGACGGCGGCGATCAGCAGCGGCCGGTCGGGGTATTGCGGCTCCTCCGACAGGGT
>CAXMQD010000060.1:0-3955 GCA_964194965.1 uncultured Acidimicrobiia bacterium
AATTCAGGTCTTCGCCGATTCCCGCGGCAACACGCTGCACCTCTTCGAGCGCGACTGCTCGATCCAGCGCCGCCACCAGAAAGTCATTGAGGAGGCGCCGGCACCGGGGCTAAGCGCGGCGCGGCGCGCGGAAATGGGCGCGGCGGCGGTGGCCGCGACCAAGGCCAGCGGCTACCTGGGTGCTGGCACGGTCGAGTTCATCTGCCGCGGCGATGACTTCTACTTCATGGAAATGAACACCCGGCTCCAGGTCGAGCATCCGGTGACCGAGATGATCACCGGCCAGGACCTGGTCGAGTGGCAGTTCCGGGTCGCGGCGGGGGAGGCGTTGCCTTGCGCCCAGGACGACCTGGCGATCCGCGGCCATGCCATCGAGGCGCGGATTTACGCCGAGGACCCGGCCAAGGATTTCCTGCCCGCGACCGGCAAACTCGCCTGCCTGCGCATGCCGGAACAAGGGCCGCACCTGCGTATCGACTCCGGCGTGCGCGAGGGCGACGAGGTCACGGTCCACTACGACCCGATGATCGCCAAGGTGACGGTCTGGGGCCGCGACCGCCGGGCCGCGGTCAAGCGCCTGGGCGCCGCCCTGGGCGCGATCCAAATCCTGGGGCCGGCCAACAACGTCGCCTTCCTGGCCGCGATCGCCGGCCATGCCGCCTTCGGCGCCGGCGCGGTCGACACCGGGTTCATCGCGCGCCACCGGGCCGAGCTGCTGCCCGAGCCGGCGCCGGCCTCGGATGAGGTGCTGGCGCTGGCCAGCCTGGCCGAGTTGCTGCGCCGGCGCCAGGACACCGAGGCGCGGGCGCGGCGTTCCAGCGATCCCCACTCGCCCTGGCACCAGACCAGCGGTTGGCGGCTCAACGCCGAGACCCAGGTCACCCTGGCTTTTCGCGATGGCGCGCGGGAGGTTTCGGTGGTGGTCCACTACCGGCCCGAGGGCATCGTCCTTGACCTGCCCGGCGGCCGCGCCGAGGCGCGCGCCGAGCTCGGGCCGGACGGCGTGCTGCTGGTGGAGCTGGACGGGCGGCGAGTCTCCGGCTCGATCGTCCGCCACGATGGCGATATCGCGGTGCTGCGGCCCGGCGCCCTTCACCGCCTGCACCTGATCGATCCGCTGGGCACGGCGGCGGCGGCGGAGGCCGGCCCGGGCCGCATGACCGCGCCCATGCCCGGCAAGGTGATCCAGATATACGTGACCCCGGGCCAGGCGGTCGAACGCGGCGCGCCGCTGATGGTGCTCGAAGCCATGAAAATGGAGCACGCGATTTCCGCGCCGGCGGATGGCAAGATCGCACAAGTGCATTATGCTGTCGGCGATCTGGTCGAGGAGGGCGCGGAGCTGATCGCGTTCGAGGCAGCGGATAAATAATGTCCATGGAATATCTTCGTAATGTTGGTCCTAAATCCGCGACGCTCTTGCGCGCGGTGGGGATCGACTCGCTTGAGAAATTAAGGGAGATTGCTGCGGTGGCGGCATACCGCCGGGTCAAATTTGTCGAACCGCGCGCGGTGAGTATGAACATGTTGTGGGCGTTGCAGGGTGCGCTGACGGATCGGGACTGGCGGGATATTCCTCCGGCGGAGAAAGATCGCCTCCGGGCCGACGCCGAGTCCGAGGGGTGACCATGCAGCTTCCGAACCGCGTCAAGATGGTCGAGGTCGGCCCGCGCGACGGCCTGCAGAACGAAAAGGACGCGGTTCCGGCCGAGGTCAAAATCGCGCTCATCGACCAACTGAGCGCGGCCGGCCTGCCGGTCGTCGAGGCCGGCGCCTTCGTCTCGCCGCGCTGGGTGCCGCAGATGGCGGACAGCGGCGCGGTGCTGGCCGGGATCGCACGCAAGCCGGGTGTCGAATATCCGGTTCTGGTGCCCAACATGAAGGGCTTCGAAGCGGCCCAGCGCGCCGGCGCCCGGGAGATCGCGGTATTTGGCGCCGCCTCCGAGGCCTTCACCCAGCGCAACATCAACTGCTCCATCGCCGAGAGCATCGCGCGTTTCGCCCCGGTCGCCGAGGCGGCCCGGGACGCCGGCATGCCGGTGCGCGGTTATGTCTCCTGCGTGCTCGGCTGTCCCTACCAGGGCGAGATCGCGCCCGCCGCCGTGGCCGAGGCCGCCGGGCGTCTGGCCGACTTGGGCTGCGCCGAAATCTCGCTCGGCGATACCATCGGGGTCGGCACCCCGGCGCGGGCGCGGGCCATGGTCGAGGCGGTCGCCGAGCGGGTGCCGATCGGGCGCCTGGCGGTCCACTTCCACGACACCTACGGCCAGGCCCTGGCCAACATCCTGGCCTGTCTCGAGGTCGGCGTTGCGACCGTCGATAGTTCCGTGGCCGGTCTGGGCGGCTGCCCTTACGCCAAGGGCGCCTCGGGCAACGTGGCCAGCGAGGACGTGCTCTACATGCTCGACGGCCTAGGCATCGTGACCGACGTGGACCTGGCCGGTCTGGCCGCGGCCGGGCGTATGATCTGCAAGCACCTGGGCCGCCCGCCGGTCTCCAAGGTCGCCCGCGTCCTGGCCGGGAAGGTGGCGGCGTGACGCTCCATCTGATCAAGCTTTCGGTCGGCACCGAGGACCTGGACGACATGGAACGCTGGCAGGCGCAACGCCTGCGGCGCACCGGACAATTGTTCCACAGGACCCGCATGATGCCGCGGCGCCGGGCCGAGCTGCTCCAGGGCGGCTCGATCTATTGGGTGATCAAGGGTGCGATTCGGTGCCGCCAGCACCTGACCGGGGTCGAGGCCGGAGTCGACGAATCGGGCCGGCCCTGCACCCTGTTGCTGCACGATTCCAAGCTGGTGCGCACCATGCCCCGGCCGCACCGGCCGTTCCAAGGTTGGCGCTACTTCGCTCCCGAGGCCGTGCCCGCGGACCTCGAATCCCTGCCCGAGGGCGAGGCGGACATGCCGCCCGAGCTGATCGCCGAGCTGCACGCGCTCGGCCTGCTGTGAGCAAGCCGGGAGCCCGCCGGGCGAATTTCGGGGAAATTGGGTGCTCGGTCCTAGTGCCGCCGGATTGCAAGGAATTTAGCCCGAAATTTCGGCGTCATGGTGCGGTCGGGACGAGAACGGATGCAGCGCCGGTCCCGCCGCGAGAGCGGGCGGAATTATTTTTCGGTTCTGCCGTTTTCGGGGCTGGACAGGTCCGATTCGAAGCTCTATATACTGCCCCGCTGACGGCGCGCGGTTAACAAACGGCGCTGACGGCTTCCAAGAGAAGACGGCCTTGTAACGCAGCACGTCGCGGCGTTACGGATTGTCGGATCAGGAGAATTACTGTTCCCTCGTTTTTGCCCTTTAGGGGGCGGGCGGGGCATAGCGGATCGGCGAAGCGGATCTGCGGATGCGGGGCGGTGGCGAAGCCCACTGTTCACGTGTTTTGCTGTTTGACATCGTTGGAGCGAAGGAAGGGATGCGCGGGCGGCGGAGTCCGGGTGTCGGCACCAGATCTGGTGTCGTGCTTAGGTCACTGATGCGAACGCGTATCCTGTAGGTACGTATGTACCTGTTACGCGGTGGTGTCGGGAACCCTAACGGAGCCCGTCCAACGGGACGCAATTCGCAAGATGCGCGTGTCGAGGGACCGGTGAAGTTAACCTAAGAGTTTGATCCTGGCTCAGAACGAACGCTGGCGGCAGGCTTAACACATGCAAGTCGGAGGTGATGCAGGGCTTCGGCCCTGCGGAAACTGGCGCACGGGTGAGTAACGCGTGGGAATCTACCCTGGGGTGGGGAATAACCGCTGGAAACGGCGGCTAATACCGCATACGCCTTGAGAGGGAAAGCTTTATGCGCCCTGGGATGAGCCCGCGTCGGATTAGCTTGTTGGTGAGGTAACGGCTCACCAAGGCTTCGATCCGTAGCTGGTCTGAGAGGATGATCAGCCACACTGGGACTGAGACACGGCCCAGACTCCTACGGGAGGCAGCAGTGGGGAATATTGGACAATGGGGG
>CAXMQD010000061.1:0-1695 GCA_964194965.1 uncultured Acidimicrobiia bacterium
GCGGCAAAACCGGCGACATGCTGCAACGCCCGTTCCAAGTAGGACGGATCGCAGGCAGCGACCGTCACCATCAGATAGTTAACCGACGACATTCATTCCTCCCATTTCATCCGGGGCCAATTCGTCGACCCGACAAGGTAAACCGGCGTTCCCCATTTAGCGATACACCGGCTCAGTCAAGATAATCCGTCTCCAAGCCAAATCAAAACCGACATTTCCCACTTGGCTTTCTTTCGGCGAGGATATGGGTCCCGAACGGAGTTCGCCAAGCAATTTTTGTCCTTGGCCGACATTCCCCATAGGAACGCCGTTTCCGGTGATGATGGTAGCCATTCGGCCCCTCGGTGTCGATTTCAACGTTGATGGGCTTCGAGAAGACGCCGAACTGCCCCTCCAGACTGGCGTCGACGGCATTATCCTAGGGGGCTCAGAAATCGGACTTGCGCGTCAGTGACTCTCGGTTCTGGGGCCAATGTCCGCTTTGCGCCCGTTTCCTTCCGCTCATACCACTGGTTTACCTTAAATCGTCGTCCGCGGCCCGCCCTACGAGGAAGGGCTCCCGAACGAAGGCACGGCCTGGGCGGTCCGAAATCGTGCACGCGCGGCCATCGCATGAAACCCCCTTGCGCGGGGCGGTGGGGCAACTAGATTGGCGGGTGGAGACGGGTGATGTCAGGGCTTACGACACCGCTAGCGGCTGCGATCGGCGTTTACGTGCTGATCGCGCTCGTCATGTTCGGTTGCCAGCGCAGCTTCCTCTATCTCCCGGACAAGACTGCGCTGGAGCTGGGTCAGCCTACGGTGCAGGTCGTCAGACTGCTCAGCGAACCGGACCTCGAGCTTGTGCATTTGTACCACCCGCCGCGCGCGCCCAATGGCCCGGTCGTGGTGGTGTTCCACGGCAATGCCGGACACGCCGGCTACCGGGTGCCGAAGTTCCGCGATCTGCTCGACGTGGGCTTCGGGGTGTTCTTCGCCGAATACCGCGGCTATGGCGGCAACCCGGGCCGGCCGGACGAGACCGGACTGACCGCCGATGCCCGTGCCGTCATGGCCTATTTCCAATCCGAGGGCGTTGATCCGGGGCGCATCGTGCTCTACGGCGAATCCCTGGGCGCCGGGGTAGCGGTCAAGATGGCCGCCGAACACCGGGTAGCCGGAGTGGTTTGGGAAGCACCCTACACCTCGATTGCCGACGTGGCCCAGGCGCACTACTGGTTTCTGCCGGCGCGCTGGCTAGTACTCGACAAATGGGACGTTGCGTCCCGCATCGGAATGGTGAGCGCGCCCGTGCTGGTCGTGCAGGGCGAGGCCGACCGCGTGATACCAGTGCGCTTCGGCAAGCGGGTGTTCGAGCTGGCCTCCGAACCAAAGGCGGCTCTGTTCCATCCCCGGGCCGGACACAATGACCTGTTCGATTATCCGGAGGTGGTCGAGCGGGTGATCGCGTTCGTGCGGGAACAGGTGCCCGGCACAGCCGCCGACCCCACCGAAGCCCACAACGCGGCCGATTAGATCGCACAAGTGGTGTGAGCGTCCGCGGCACGTCTGGTCTAGCCCCTCAGCTTTGGACATTCCGTCAGAAATGTCTGCTTCTCCCTTAGCTCCGGACGTAGCTGGCGCCCTTCCTGTACGGAGAGTTATGACCCATTTGAGACATCGAGATCATTCCGGCAATCCTGCACAACGCAGGCC
>CAXMQD010000062.1:0-30074 GCA_964194965.1 uncultured Acidimicrobiia bacterium
TTTACCTACGCGGAAATCGGACAAGGCACGACCTCGGTGACCGGCGATATCGAGATGGCGTTCGAAGATACCTGGGCGCATTACTGCGTTCACCACTTCAATCCGGACGGGTTGATCCGCGAAAGATCGAGGTTCTCCGCATGGCTCGGCGCATAAAATCGGCGCCGCCGTCAGGCCTTGGCCATGTCGCGCACGCGGCCATTGGCGGGTCGCGCCAGGCAAGCGTCAAGCCAGCGATCGACCTCCGGTACGGTGGAGAAATCAAGTCCGGCTATCTTGGCCCAGCGAAGGATCGCGGCAAGGTTAAGGTCGGCAACCGTGAAGTCGTTGCCGAGCAGGTGCTCGCGCCCTACGAGAGTCCCGTTGAGCACCCCGAGCGGCTTTTGCAGCAATAACTCGTCGCGTTCCGCGTACGAGGCGTCACGCCCGGGTTCGGCAAGCAGTTCACGGTGATGCAGTAGATCGAGAGCCAAGGTCTCGAGCTCCAATACCGCCCAGATACTCCATTGGGTAGCCAGTGCCTGCACCTCCGGCGAGCCGGCGTGCATCGGCCCCTCGTATTTCTGCGCCAGGTACAGATTGATGGCCAGGGATTCCCACACCACCAGATCACCATCGACCAGTGTCGGAATGCGAGCGTTGGGGTTGAGCCGAAGATACTCGGCGGTCCGCGTATCGTCGGGGTGAGCGCTCTTTTCGACGAGCTCGTAAGGCTGCCCCACCTCCTCCAGCATCCACAAGCATCGAGTCGCACGGGATTTTAGAGTGCCGTATATCTGCAACATGGTTTTGCTCCTCAACCGTCACGACGACTCCGGAGTAGCGTCCCATATTCGATGCAAATCAAGAGAGCCTGAAGGCCGCATAGTGTCAACCCGAGGCTCTCCCGGTTTGACCCGGAGTGTCGGTTGCCGGGAGTGGATCGGGCGGAATTCGCAAGAAGGCGAAAGCGAAAGCCAGGTTTTAACGACGCAGGTAGGTTAAGTCGCTGCGCAAGGTTAGGGCGCCAACACGCGGACTATGATGGGCTTGCAGGCCTCGTTGATGATTTCTGCCTCGCCCTCAAGAAGGAGAGCTTGGGCGGCAACCAGCTCCTCATCGCTTAGACTGTCGAGCAGTAACCGGGCGCCCGCGTAGATCCGGCGCCGCATATCTTGCACGGCAATATTGGGATCGCCAGACATGGCTTAGACTACTACTATGTTTGGCGCGGGCCAAAAAAATATTATCGCGCGGTTTTGCACCGAAGGAGGCTGCGATGAGATTTCGTTCTTGTGCGGTATTCCTATTTTCATTGATCTTTTTCAGTCTGCCTGCGGTTCATGCTGCCGATGGAAGCGAAGGGAGAGACATTTTTATCAAGCGATGCCTCGGCTGCCATGCATTCTCATGCAACAAAGAGGGTCCAAGGCTTGGTGGCTTGTTTGGTCGGAAGGTGGCCACTGTTGAAGACTACAAATTCTATTCACAAGAACTAAGGAATTCCGCCATCGTATGGACCGACCAAACGCTCGACCGTTTTTTCAAAGATCCCGGCAAAATATTTCCAAAGAGCGTAATGGCGGTTCAGGGAAAAATCGAAGATTCCGGACAGCGCCAAGATTTGATTATTTTTCTGAAAACGGAGGACCCGACGGTGAACCTCTGTCCCCAGGAATAACCGTAACGACGCTATTCGAGAGGCGAAATGTCCGTTCGGGGTCAACCCGAGATATTCCCAGCCTTTTCCAGAATTCCGCATGTTGGGGGTCGGAACTTCTCCTATCAGCCAACAGCAAAAGTGAGCGGGGCATCGGAATCCAGGATTTTGTGCAACCTTGTCGCATCACCGGGCCATTACCCGCAAATTGTTCGTGGTTGAAAGTTCTCCCATTCGGGTCGTACGTTCACGGGTTAACCGCTAACTGTCGGATCACCTTCAACAAGACACAGGGGGGTATATGCCATGTTCCAACGTAATGTACTCATTGCAGCTGGTGTCGCTACATTGTTGTCCTGCATGTCCGCCGCATGGGCGGGTTCCATGGAATCCACGACAACCGTCCATCGATTTACTGATATGACGCAGGTGAAAGGCGCGGAAGCCACGTTAATGCGTTCGAATTCCGGTGTTGCGATGAAACTCAGCTCGTCGGAATTACCGCCATCCGAAGCCGTTACCGTATGGTGGGTTGTCTTTAACCATCCGGAGAATTGCTCGGACCAGAAATGCGGTGAGAATGACGTGT
The DNA here is from genome assembly GCA_964194965.1 of uncultured Acidimicrobiia bacterium. Taxonomy (GTDB): domain Bacteria; phylum Pseudomonadota; class Alphaproteobacteria; order Kiloniellales; family J153; genus JACZVL01. The sequence goes on from CAXMQD010000062.1 coordinate 2,229, forward strand.
TCAATCTGGGCGCGGATGAAAAGCCAATTCTGAACGCAGATGGATCCGCACCCTTAAATGTGGCCGGAATTGATGCCGCGGACATTTCCATTTTGCGGGCGGACGGTCATGTCATCGATCAATCCGGCAACGCAAAATATGTCGCCGGTTTGGTGAAACGCGACACGTCGGAAGCTGTTGTAGGCCCCGGATTGCTACACCCTATTTCCGCGGAAATTCACCTGGTCGTACGATCCCATGGCCCCGTCCAACCAGGCAAATTGGATGACATGTTGTACAGCATCAACGGTGGCTGCGCGGACAAGTTTCCAAATCCGCCCTGCACTGATTTGCAGTACTCGGTATTCATGCCACCCAAGTAATTTGCGGAGCCGCTAAAACCCAAAACCCACATCTCTATACCTCGCGATAGCTGATAGTTGTCGCGAGGTATTTATTTTGTGTTTTTTTTCAAAATGAAACTGGTAGGCCTCGTGAACCAAGGCGCCGGAGGGAAATGCTGCGTCGGCCGAGCGCGTATTTTTTTGGGAATACGCAAACCCTGGAATTTCGGCATGCTTGACGCCCGCAAACCTCCTTTCCCGAATGTCGGAGTCGGGGTCAACTTGAGACATTCCCGACCTTGCCCAAAATGTCACTTGTTGGCGGTGGGGCATGCGTGACGGGGCATGGGCCTGACTTCAGTTCAAAGCCAAAGGTAGATATTTTGGCTGTTTCGAAGCACATGGATTTTCGACCTCTCAACAGCTAGTCTCCAAACCACGGGAGACCGGTGATGAAACGCCGCCTCGCCGCTATACTGGTTGCCGACACGGTCGGCTACGGCCGCCGCATGGGCGAAAACGAGGTGGGGACGCGCGCCCGGGCGCTTCCGTTCCAACATTCTTTTTTTTGGATGGCGTGCGCATGAAATTATGTGATGTGGAACGGGCAATGCTGGCCGGCGAGATGGGCCCGGCGCGGCAATGGGCCATCGACCATCAGATGCAAGTCGGCCGAATGTTCGACGCCGTGGATATGGTACCCGTGAGCCAGGCCCACATGATGGCCGATCCGGAATCGCTGGGAGAAACAGGCGTCGTATTCATGGAACGTTGGGCAGGTCTGCCGGCGGACCAGCGTCGGGTCGCCATCCCAATGATCACCGACCCGCGCGGCGTCGATCTAACCTATTACGACCCACTCGGCCAAACCGAGGAGATGGCCAACCTGGAACGTCGCTTCATCGCCGCTTGCCGGGCGATGGGAATCATCATGACCGATACCTGCATCAACTATCAGACCATCATGCCCCCGGTCCACGGGGACCACGTGGCCTATGGCGACACCGGCGTGGTCATCTATTCGAACAGCGCCTGCGGGGCGCGCTCGAACTTCGAGGGCGGACCCTCGGCCTTGGCGGCTGGATTGACCGGGCGCACGCCGCGCTACGGCCTGCATCTCGACCGACATCGCCGGGCCACGAAACGATTCGTCGTGCGTGAGCAGCCGGCGGGGCTGACCGACTGGGGCGTCCTCGGCGCCGTTGTCGGGCGCAAGGCCGGTTCCTATTGGGAAGTTCCCGCGCTGGAAGGATTGGAGTATATCCCGACCTCCGATCAGATGAAGCACTTCGGAGCGGCCATGGCGAGTTATGGTTCGACGCCGCTGTTCCATCTGGTTGGAATCACGCCCGAGGCCCCCACACTGGCTGCCGTGCACGGACAGGACCTGCCGGCGGAAGACATCGCCAGGGAGGATCTCGACGCCTTGCGTTCCGATTTTGGCGCCCAGGGTGAAATGGTGGACGTTGTCGTCTTCGCGGCCCCGCAACTCTCGTTGATCGAAATGCAACAGCTCGCCGCCCTCTGCGAAGGCCAAAGCCGTCACGATCGCACCGCCATGATCGTCTGCACCTCGCCAAGCGTTTATGCCGATGCAGCCAGGTTGGGCTTCAACGGCACGATCGAGGCATTCGGCGGCAAGGTCCTCCAGGGTACGTGCTTTTATCAGCAATATGCGCGCGAGATCGGCGAGGCCAACGGCTGGGTCCGGCTGCTGTCGAATTCGGCCAAGATCGTCAACATCCTAGGGGGATACGGCTATAAACCCGCGCTCGCATCCATGGAGGACTGCGTGGCCTCCGCCGTGGCCGGGGAGGTTGTCTGATGGCAATCGAATTGAGGTGCCATGTCGGTATTGGTCCCGTCGTGACCGGGGAAGCCTTGGTCGCCGATGACAACTTTTCGGCCCGTTACGATCTCGATCGGATCAAGGGGGTTTTTTCCCGCCCCCAGCATGCCCTCGCCGGACAATCGTACCAGGACAAGATCCTGGTTCTGAACACCGCCAAGGGCGGTGTCGCCTCCGCATGGATGCTGCACGAGATGATGTCGCGAGGGATCGCACCTAAAGCGATTTTGTTCAACAGGACCAATACGATCCTGACACAAGGGGCCGCCTTGGCCGAAATGGCGATGGTCGACCGCTTCGAAGAGGGAGATGTCACACAGCTGATCTCGACCGGGGACACTGTAACGGTGTACCCGGCGGAAGGGCGCGTCGTTGTCGGTTATTAGGACGCCCGTGCCGCGGTCTTCATGCGTGATGCCCCGGCGGCACCCGAACGGCACAAGACTTCTTCGGCACGTTCATCGACGTAAAACCTGCCGATCCGACCCGAGTCCGATATCGGGTCAAAAACTCCCCGTCCACTGCATAACAAGCGGGCCTCCCGAGCTTTTGCAACCCAGGTTCGGCGACCGAAGGATTTCGAATTAGTGATGATTAGGTTTCTGGCAACGTCGCGATTACGCCGCTCGATTCCTCGTAGGCCTTGATGACCGCGGTGCAGCTTTCCTGCCCGTGTCCCATGGCAGCGGCAAGGGCATAGGTTTGGTGCACCGCCTCGGCCAGGAAGCCCGGAAAACCGGCTTGTTCCAACCAATGGGCATAATACATGACGTCCTTTTTAGCGTTATCCAGGGACATTTTGGGGTCGAAATCCCGCCGCAACGTGCTTTCCCCATACAGATCCATCATGCCGGATTTACCGCCGGCCGCGGAAATAATCCCGATCACTTTATTCATATCAAGGCCTTCTTTGGCGGCGAGGGCAAACCCTTCGCAGAAAGACGCAACGTTTGCGAAAGCGATATAGTTATGGATGAGTTTCAGACGGATGCCGTGACCACTCGGCCCAACGTGGAAAATATTCTCGGCATAACAATCGAAAATGGGGCGGAGGTCTTCCAGAACGGATTCGTCGCCCCCGTAAAGAATGTTTACGCAACCTTGTTGCGCATGTATCGGTGTGCGCGTCATAGGCGCCTCGGCATAGCGTACGCCGTGCTGCTGACAAAGTGTGTTCATCCGCGCTACGTGGTCGGGACTTACTGTGGTGTGGTCCAGGATAATGGTGTTTGGTTTTACGGATGGCAGAACACCATCTGGGCCGACCAGGATTTTTTCCACGACTTCGGCGGTCGTGACGCAGAGGGCGAAAACATCAATGCCTTCTGCCGCGGCAAGCGCCGATGACGCTGCTTTGGCGCCATGCGCCACCGCCGTTTCGATCTTACTTTCATCGAGATCATAGACCCGAACCGAATATCCTTTTTGTACGAGGTTCTTGACCACCCCGGCCCCCATGCCTCCAAGGCCGACAAATCCAATTTTCCTACGATCCGTCATATTACGCACCTCACCCCTTGAGCGCCGTGGCGCTGCCGACTATCGACCCGGATTCCCTAACCCTCGCTCGGCGCGTAGAGCCATCTTGGCGTCTGCCCGCGCAGCTCGCCCTTGGCGATGCTGGCGCGGTGGACTTCGTCGGGGCCGTCTGCGAGCCTGAGCGTGCGCGAGTGGGCCCAAGCGTAGGCCAGGCCGAAGTCGCCGCTGACCCCACCGCCGCCGTGGACCTGGACCGCCCGGTCGATGACATCGAGCGCCATGTTGGGGGCGACCACCTTGATCATGGCGATCTCGGCGCGCGCCGCCTTGTTGCCGTGTTTGTCCATCATGTCCGCGGCCTTGAGGGTGAGCAGGCGGGCCTGCTCGATCTCGATACGCGAGCGCGCGATCAGATCGACCACCACGCCCTGCTCGGCCAGCGGCTTGCCGAAGGCGACCCGATCTTTGGCGCGGGCGCAGATCGCCTCGAGCGAGCGCTCGGCGACGCCGATCAAGCGCATGCAGTGATGGATGCGCCCGGGCCCTAGGCGCCCTTGCGCGATCTCGAAGCCGCGGCCCTCGCCCAAGATCATGTTGGCCGCCGGCACGCGCACGTTCTCGAAGTCGATTTCAAAGTGGCCGTGGGGCGCGTGGTCGTAGCCGTAGACCGTTAGCGGACGCAGCAGCGTGACCCCAGGCGTGTCGCGCGGCACCAGGATCTGGGACTGCTGCTTGTGGCGCTCGGCGCTCGGGTCGGTCTTGCCCATGAAGATGAAGATCTCGCAGCGCCGGTCGCCGGCGCCGGTGATCCACCACTTGCGGCCGTTGATCACGTAGTCGCCGCCGTCGCGTTCGATCCGGGATTCGATGTTGGTGGCGTCCGAGGAGGCCACCGCCGGCTCGGTCATGGCGAAGGCCGAGCGGATGCGGCCCTCGAGCAGCGGGGTCAGCCAGCGCGCTTTCTGGTCCGCGCTGCCGTAGCGGGCCAGGACCTCCATGTTGCCGGTATCCGGCGCCGAGCAGTTGAACACCTCCGGCGCGATCGGCGAGCGGCCCATGATCTCGCAGAGCGGCGCGTACTCCAGGTTGCTCAGCCCGGCGCCGTGCTCCTCACCCGGCATGAACAGGTTCCACAGGCCCGCCGCGCGCGCCTTGTCCTTCATCTCCTCCAATACCGGCGGCACCGCCCAGTGGTCCTCGCCGGCCGCGTGCTGCTCGTAGAAAGTCCGCTCGTTGGGGTAGACGACCTCGTCCATGAAGGCGCCGAGCCGGGCGCGGTAATCCTCGACTTTCTGGGAGTAGGTGAAGTCCATGGGGTCCTCGAAAAATTCTTACGGGCGGTTTTTTGACCGGCCCCGCAAGGCTACCCCTGTCCCGGCGCGCGGGAAACGCTATTCTAGCGGCCGAGACCCGTTTCAGGGAGGTTGCCCATGGCCGCCGAGATATCGCCCGACGATCCCCACCCGCGCCGCCGCGTGGCCGTGCTCGACAGCGAGATGTCCTATGTCGAGACCGGCCCAGGGGCGGAGACTGCGGAGACCGCCGAGACAATCGTGTTCCTGCACGGCAACCCGACCTCGTCCTATCTGTGGCGCAACGTGATCCCCCATCTGGCCGGGCTCGGCCGCTGCCTGGCGCCGGATCTGATCGGCATGGGCGATTCGGGCGCCTCCGCGGCGGGAACCTACGATTTCGCCGAACATGCCCGCTACCTCGACGCCTGGTTCGACGCGGTCGCGCCCGCGGGCCCGGTGGTGTTGGTCGTGCACGATTGGGGCGGCGCGCTCGGCTTCGACTGGGCCCGGCGCCACGCCGCGCGGGTCGCCGGCATCGCCTACATGGAGACCATCGTCGCGCCGCTCGCCTGGGACGACTGGCCGGAGCGGGCGCGCGGCGTGTTTCAGGCGCTGCGCTCGCCGGCGGGCGAGGAGATGGTCCTGGACAAGAACATCTTCGTCGAGCGCATCCTGCCGGCCAGCGTGCTGCGCGCCCTGAGCGAGGCGGAGATGGCGGCCTATCGCAAGCCCTTCGCGCAAGCCGGCGAGGGGCGCCGGCCGACCCTCGCCTGGCCGCGCGAAATTCCGCTCGGCGGCGAACCCGCGGCGGTGGTTGAGGTGGTCGAGGCCTCGGGGCGCTGGCTCGCCGAGAGCGGGCTGCCCAAGCTGTTCGTGAACGCCGAGCCGGGGTCGATTCTGGTCGGCCGCCAGCGCGAGGTCTGCCGGGCCTGGCCGAACCAGACCGAGGTCGCGGTCGCGGGCCTGCACTTCATTCAGGAGGATTCGCCGGACCGGATCGGTGCCGCCGTGGCCGATTTCGTCCGCGGCCTCGGCCGGCCTTAGCGCCGCGCCGCCGTTGATGTTTCACAGGGAGATCCCATCACCATGACCGAACCCGTGCTTCTGGAGGTGGACGGCGGCATCGCTACCGTGACCCTCAACCGGCCCCAGGCGCTCAACGCTCTCAGCGACGACATGATCGCCGCCCTGGTCGCGGTCATGGCCCGGGTCGAGGACGATTCGGCCGTGCGCTGCGTGGTATTGCGCGGCGCCGGCGATCACTTCATGGCCGGCGGCGACATCAAGGGCTTCCACGGCCGCCTGACCGAGACCCCGGCCGCGCGTAGCGCCCATTTCCGCGACAAGATCCACAGCCTGCACCCGGCGATCGAAAGCATGCGCCGCATGCCCAAGCCGGTAATCGCCAGCCTGCGCGGCGCCGCCGCGGGCTTCGGGCTTAGCCTGGCGCTCGCCACTGACTTGGCGATCGCGGCCGAGGACGCCTACTTCACGCTCGCCTATTGCCTGATCGGCACCAGCCCGGACGGCGGCAGCAGCTACCACCTGCCGCGCCTCGTAGGCCTGCGCAAAGCCATGGAAATCGCGCTGCTGGGCGAGCGCTTCAACGCCGAGGCGGCGCACGCGCTCGGCCTGGTCAACTGGGTCGTGCCGGGCGCGGAGCTGGAGGCGGAGACGGCGAAGTTGGCCGGGCGCCTGGCCAGCGGGCCGGGTCATGCGCTGGGCGAGACCAAGGCGCTGCTCAACGCCTCCTTCGACAACGCGTTGCCTGCGCAACTGGCCCTGGAGGCGGAGAGCTTCGCGCGCTGCGCCGCGACCCAGGACTTCGCCGAGGGCGTCACCGCCTTCATCGAAAAACGCCCGGCGATTTTTACCGGCGAGTGACGGATAAGGTTTGGAACCACAGAGACACAGAGGCACAGAGACAGAGAGAATCGAGAAATACCAGCCTGTTTTGTCACCCTCGGGCTTGACCCGAGGGTCCACGTGGTTTCGATGCCGTTCTGGATTGCCGGGTCAAGCCCGGCAATGACAATAGATTGCTATTGAATTCACGCCTCTGTGCCTCTGTGTTGATTCTTTTTGTTGCGTGCCACGGAATTATGGGCGCGAGGGCAATAGGCGAGGACCATCATGAACCAACGTTGGGTGCGGCGGCCGGAGGGCTCGAACTGGGGCGACTTCGGGCCGGACGATCAGAGGGGGCGGCTCAATTTGCTGACCCCGGAGAAAGTGCTGCAGGGCGTGGCCGAGGTGACCGAGGGCAGGTCTTTCTGCCTCAGCCTGCCGCTCGACCGCCCGGGCCGGGGCCTGAACCCGGCGCGCCACCCGCCGCGCCGCTTCGCGACCATCCGCCACCAGGGCATGCCGACCCACAATTTCCCCATGAGCGTGGTGATTCCGGAGGCCACCGACGTAATCAACGACGACGCGGTGCTGATCCACACCCAGGTCTCGACCCAGTGGGATTCCCTCGCCCACGTCGGCTGCATGTTCGACGTGATGGGTGACGGCAAGCCGGTGCCGGTGTTCTACAACGGCTGGCGCGGCGATTTGCATATCACCGCGCCGCGGGAGCGGCTGGACGCCCCCGATTTGCTCCGTTTCGAGGACATGGAGGCCAAGGCGCTCGGCATCCAAAATATGGCCGAGACCGGGGTCCAGGGCCGCGGCGTGATGATCGATCTGCACGCGTTGTTCGGCCGCGCGGGCAAGCTGGTCGGCTACGACGACCTCATGCGCGCCTGCGAGTCGAGTGCTGCTACGGTCGAGACCGGCGACATGGTGTGCCTCTACACCGGCTTTGGCGACGTGGTTTTGGAGATGGGCCGGGACACCGACGTGGCGGCGCTGCACGCGTCTTGCGCGCGCCTCGACGGGCGCGACGAGAAACTGCTGCAATGGATCACCGACAGCGGCCTGGCCGCGCTGATCGCCGACAACTACGCGGTCGAGGAAGTGCCCGGGACGCCCTGCGAAGGCGCCTGCGCCGCGTTGCCGTTGCACCAGCACTGCCTGTTCAAGCTCGGCATCCACCTGGGTGAGCTCTGGCACCTGAGCGAACTCGCCGCCTGGCTGCGCGCCCATGGCCGGACCCGCTTCCTGCTCACCGCCCCACCCCTACGCCTGCCCGGCGCCGTCGGTTCGCCAACGACCCCCGTGGCGACGGTGTAGGGGGAGGCGGGCTATCCGCTCGCCTCCGGCGCCACCCGTATGATTTGCTTGCCGAAATTCTTGCCTTGGAGCAGGCCTTGGAAGGCGCGGGGGGCGTTTTCTAGGCCGTCGATTATGTCCTCGCGATATTTTATCCGGCCGTCGCGGAGCCAGCCCGCCACGGTGTCGCGGAACTCGGCCTCCTGATCGGCGAAGTCCCAGACGATGAAACCGCGGATTAGCAGGCGGTCGGTTAGCACCGCGCGCATGAGCTGGGGGATGCGGTTGGGCCCGGGCGGTGGCTCTGTTGCATTGTACTGGGAGACCAGGCCGCAGACCGGCAAACGCGCGAATCGGTTGAGCCGCGGCAGGACCGCCTCGAAGACCGCGCCGCCGACGTTCTCCCAATAGATGTCGATGCCGTTCGGGCAGGCCGCGGCCAGCGCCTCGAGAAAATCCGCCGCGCGGTGGTTCAGGCAGGCGTCGAAACCGAGCTCGCCGGTGACGTAGGCGCACTTCTCCGCCGAGCCGGCGACGCCGACCGCGCGCAGGCCCTCGATCTTGGCGATCTGCCCGACCAGCGAGCCGACCGGCCCCGAGGCGGCGGCGACCACCAGGGTCTCGCCCGCCTGGGGCTGGCCGATGTTGTAGAGCCCGGTGTAGGCGGTCATGCCCGGCATGCCGAGCACGCCGAGCGCGGTCGTGACCGGCGCCAATTCCGGGTCGACCTTGCGCAATCCTTGAGTGCTCTTACCATCCGAGGTCCAGTAGTCCTGCCAGCCGCTGTAGGCGGTGACGATGTCGCCGGCCGCGTACCCCGCCACCTCCGAGTGCAGCACCTCGCTGACCGCGCCGCCGACCATGGTCTCGCCGACCTCGACCCCGGGTGCATAGGACTTGGCCGCGTTCATGCGCCCGCGCATGTAGGGGTCCAGAGAGAGGTAGAGAGTGCGGCACAGCATCTCGCCCGCGCCCGGCTCCGGCGCCGCGGCTTCCTCGAGGCGGAAATCGCCGTCCCGGGGCGCGCCCTCGGGCCGCGCCGCCATCACGATGCGGCGGTTGATCGGTTTCGACATGATCCGGCCTCCTTCTCTTTCCTCGGCCCGCTGGTTGCTTGCCGCCGGGCGCGGAGCGGGTACCATAGCGGCAAGCGGTCAGGCCCGGCAAAAAAATCACACTCGGGAGCATTCATGAGCGACCTGGTTCACTTTGAGGACCGCGGCGCGGTTGCGGTCATTACCCTCGACAGCCCGCCGGTCAACGCGCTCGGCCAGGCGGTCCGCGAAGCGCTGGTCGCGCGGATTGCCGCGGCCGTCGAGGACCCCGCGATCGGCGCGCTGGTTCTTGTCGGCCGCGGCCGCTGCTTCTCCGGCGGCGCCGACATCCGCGAGTTCGGCGGCCCGCCCTTGGACCCGCACCTGCGCAAGGTGATCGAGGCCGCCGAGGACTGTCCCAAGCCGGTGGTCGCCGCGATCCACGGGGTCGCGGTCGGGGGCGGTTTGGAGCTCGCGCTCGGCTGCCACTACCGCATCGGCGCGGCTTCGGCGCGGCTCGGCCTGCCGGAGATCAAGCTCGGCCTGCTGCCCGGCGCCGGCGGCACCCAGCGCCTGCCGCGGGTGATCGGGGCCGCGCCGGCGCTCGACATGATCCTGAGCGGCGATCCCATTCCGGCGGCGCGCGCGCGCTCTCTTGGCCTGCTCGACGCGCTGGCCGAGGACGATCTTACGGACGGCGCGGTCGCCTTCGCCGAGAAGCTGATCACCGAGGGCGCCGGTCCGCGCAAGTCGCGCGACCAGGAAATCCCGGCCGGCGGCGGGTCGGGTGACGGGGGGGCGGATATTTTTGAGGCGGCGCGCCAGCGCATCGCCCGGCGCGCGCGCGGCCTGATCGCGCCGTACCGCTGCATCGAGAGCGTGGAGAACGCGGGCCGCCTCGGCTTCGAGGACGGCATGAAGAAGGAGCGCGAATTCTTCGTCGAATGCCTCGGTTCCGATCAGTCCGCCGGCCAGCGCCACGCCTTCTTCGCCGAGCGCCAGGCCAACAAGATCCCGGACGTGCCGGCCGATACCCCGGTTACCAAGATCGAATCGGCGGCGGTGATCGGCTGCGGCACCATGGGCGGCGGCATCGCCATGAATTTCGCCAACGCCGGCATTCCGGTGCGGGTGCTGGAAACCTCGGAGGAGGCGCTCGACAAGGGCCTCGCGATCATCCGCAAGAACTACCAAGGCAGCGTGTCGCGCGGCCGGATCAGCCAGGAGGAAATGGACGGCCGCATGTTCCTGATCGGCGGCGCGACCGACTACGCCCAGCTCAAGGATGCCGACATCGTCATCGAGGCCGTGTTCGAGGAGATGGCCCTGAAAAAACAGGTCTTCGCCGAGCTCGACGCCGTCTGCAAGCCCGGCGCGATCTTGGCCACCAACACCTCGACCCTGGACGTGAACGAGATCGCCGCCGCCACCGCCCGGCCCGAGGCGGTCATCGGCACCCATTTTTTCAGCCCGGCCAACGTCATGCGCCTGATGGAGAACGTGCGTGGGCAAAAGACCGCGCCCGAGACCATCGCCAGCGTCATGGCGCTGACCAAGGCCATCGGCAAGGTCGGCGCGCTGGTCGGGGTCTGCGACGGCTTCGTGGGCAACCGCATGCTCCACGGCTACACCCGCCAGGCCAGCTTTTTGCTCGAAGAGGGCGCGCTGCCCCAAGAGGTCGACAAAGTCATCTACGACTTCGGCTTCCCCATGGGGCCGTTTGCCATGGGCGACCTGGCCGGACTCGACGTCGGCTGGCGCATCCGCAAGCACCGCGCCGCGACCCGCGATCCGAACGAGCGCTACTCGGCGCTGGCCGACAAGATTTGCGAGCGCGGCCGGTTCGGCCAGAAGACCGGCGCCGGCTGGTATCGCTATCAAGACGGCAACCGCGCGCCGGTCCCAGACCCGGAAATCGAGAAGCTGATCGTCGAAACCTCCGCGGAGCAGGGCCGGACCCGGCGCGCCATCGGCGAGCAAGAAATCCTCGAGCGCTGCCTCTACCCGCTGATCAACGAGGGCGCCAAGATTCTCGAGGAAGGCCTCGCCATCCGGTCCAGCGACATCGACGTGATCTGGATTTACGGCTACGGCTTTCCGATCCATCGCGGCGGGCCGATGTTCTACGCCGACAAGATCGGGCCGAAAGCGATCTTCGAGGTTATGAGCCGCCTGCATCAGGAGCACGGCGACCTGCTGAAGCCCGCGGCGTTGCTCGAAGACCTGGCCAAGTCCGGCAAGCGTTTCGGGGATTTGTGAGGTTGCCGTGGACGACGATCCCGAGCTGATCCCGGTCCGGTCCGACGAGGAGCTCGATACCGACGGGCTCGCGGCCTGGCTGCGCGGCAAAGTGCCCGGGGCGCAAGGGCCGCTGGAGATCGGCCAGTTCGGCGGCGGCCACGCCAATCTCACCTACCTGCTGCGGTTTGGGGAGACCGAGTACGTCCTGCGCCGGCCGCCGCTCGGGCCGATCGCGCCCAGCTCCCACGACATGGCCCGGGAGCACCGGGTGCTGGCCGGGCTCTGGCGGGTCTATCCGCTGGCGCCGCGCAGCTACGTGCTGTGCGCGGACGACGGGGTGATCGGGGCGCCGTTCCATGTCATGGAGCGCCGCCGCGGCATCGTCATCCGCACCGATCTGCCGGCGCGCTTCCAGGGCGATCCGAACCTCGCCCGGCGCATCGGCGAGACCGTGATCGACGCCCTCGCCGATCTCCACAAGGTCGATCCCAAAGCGGCCGGCCTTGGCGAGTTGGGCCGGCCCGAGGGTTTCGTCGAACGCCAACTGGCCGGCTGGACCCAGCGTTGGCACGCGGCCAAGGAAGCGGACGATCCGCGCCTGGATGCGGTCGCCGCCTGGCTTGACGCGAACCGTCCGCCGGCGCAGGCGGTCGCGCTGCTGCACAACGACCCCAAACTCGACAACATGATCGTCGGCGCCGAGGACCCGGCGCGCGCGGTCGCCGTGCTCGACTGGGACATGTGCACCCGCGGCGATCCGCTGATGGACCTGGGCTACCTGCTGACCTTTTGGGGCGAGGCCGGCGACCCGCAAGCCTGGATCGAGGCGGCGTCCATGCCGAGTTGGCGCAACGGCTTCCCCACGCGCGCCGAGGCGGTCGCGCGCTACGCGGAGCGGACCGGCTTCGACCTCGGCGCGGCGCGGTGGTACCACGTCTTCGGCACCTTCAAGATCGCCGTCGTCCTGCAGCAGATTTACATTCGTTTCGTCCGGGGCCAAACCCAGGACCAACGCTTCGCCCCCTTCGGTGCGCGCGTCGCCGCACTAATCGACAAGGCCGCGGTGTTGGCGGAGGTGTAGGGGAGGCGCGCATCGGCTTCCCGGAACTCCGCGCTCAAGGCCGCGATGGACTCCGCCGCCGATCGCCTCTAAGATTTTGCCGTCCTTCGAACGGAGCGACCCGTCATGACAGAGCCGGACCCTTGGTGGGTGAATGGCATTCTCTACGAGAATTGCACCTGCCAGCTTCTATGTCCCGCCCATGTGTCCTTCAAGCAGGCCTGCGAGGGGGAAAAATGCCTGGGTTACTGGGGCATTCATATCAACAAGGGGCGCTTCGGCCGGCTCGTGCTCGATCGCCAGAACGCCGTGGTGCTCTACGAGTCGCCGCCCAATATGCACGAGGGCGACTGGACCATGCGGCTCTACCTGGACTCCGCGGTCGACGAGGCGCAGCGCGCGGCGCTGCAACAGATCCTGACCGGCCAGGTCGGCGGCCCCTGGAATATTCTCGCCAAGTTCGTCAAGGAGTGGCTCGAGCCGGAGATCGCGTCGATCCGCTACGACGACATCGGCACCCACAAGCGCCTGCGCGTCGAAGGGGTGCTCGACAGCACGATCGACGGCGTGGAGAGCAAGCGGACCGGCCAGACCGCGACCTTGGGCAACCTGTTCAACGTCATCCATGCCGCGGTCCAGTTCATGGCGACCGGCTCTTCCAAGGTGATGGACCCGAGCTTCACCTGGACCTCCAAGGAAAAACACGCCCTATGGTCCGAGTTCTCCTGGACCGGGCCGTGAGTTGAGGCGATCGCGGGGGCGGCCTCCCGTGGCCATGGTGATTTCAGAGTCAAACCGGTAACCCGGCCCGACCCAGCGCATCTAAGAGATGCTCCAAATCTTCCGGGCTGCGGAACGGCCAGCGCGCCGAAAAGAACTCTTGCCAGTCTTCCGGCCGCTTGAGGCCGGCAAATACCGTGCACACCTTGGCCGCTTCGCAAAAACGAGCATAGGTCGACGCAGCCATTGCCGTGTCGCCCGCCATCGCGTAGCTGGCGGCGAGCAACGCCAGTATGGTCGCGGGGGGATTTCTGATGGCGTCGAGCAGTTCGATCGTCTGTCGATAATCCTGCGCTACGAAACAAGCAATGCCGAGGTTGTAGCCGTACTTGCCATAGGGATTCAGGCTCAGTGCGCGGTGGCATAACTCGACGGCCTTTTCGGTTTGGCCATCGAAAACCGCTTGCCGGGAATAATAGACCAGGACCCGCGTGTCGTTCGGATTTAACTTGAGCGCGATTTCGAAGTGGTGCTTTGCCTTATCCAGGTTTCGTTGGAATATATAAGCCACCCCTAAAGCTGTCTGGACACGGCTGTCTTGATCGTCGATCTCGTCCGCCCGTTTGGCCGCGATGAACGATTCCGCAAGATCCTGCTCGGGGTTCCCGCTCCAGCCGTTCAGCCAATTCCTCAGCAAAACCTCTGAAGATAGCGCCAGAGCGGCCGCATACTCCGGTTCTATCTCGATAGCTGCCGTTAGAAGGTCGCGGGCCTTCAGGTTGTCCTCGACCGACCATTTGAAGAACTGCTCTCGCCCACGAAGATAGAGATCGTAAGCCTTCAACTGGGTCTTCGACTGACGCCGCGTCCTTTTTTGCCGTTCGTGCTCCAACCTCCCGACCAATGTGCTGGAAACGCGCCGGACAACATCGTCCTGAACTTCGAATATATCCTCCAAATTCCTGTCGTAGCGGTCCGCCCAGATGTGGTTGTCGTCCTTTGCATCGATGAGCTGCGCGGTTACGCGCACCCGATTCCCAGATTTTCGGATACTGCCTTCGACAACGTAATCGACCTTGAGTTTTCCGCCGATTTCCCTGACGGGGGCGGTCTTACCTTTGAACACAAAAGAAGAATTGCGAGAGACGACCGAAAGCTCCTTGAAACGGGAGAGCTCGGTTATGATGTCCTCGGTGATTCCGTCGGCGAAGTACTCCTGTTCGGCATCGCCCGACATGTTGACGAATGGCAGTACGGCAATGGACGGCTTGTCCATGGGCGTTTCCGGCGATGCAGTCGGCACGATTGTCTCGGCCGCCCAACGCCAAACCCGCACCGGGCGGGCGATATTCTTGACCTCGTGCTCGCCGTAGTCGGTGAAGTCGCCACCGACCTTGCCCGCCACTTCGTCGTACACCTTGCCGGAGATGAAGACATGGCCCGGATCGGCCAGTTGTTCGAGCCGGGCCGCGAGGTTGACGCCGTCGCCGAACAGGTTGTCCGCCTCGGCCATGACATCGCCGAGATTGACGCCGATGCGGAATCGCATGCGACGATCTTCGGCCAGATCGACATTTCGCGCTTCCAATTCGGTCTGTATTCCCAGGGCGCAGCGCACCGCTTCAACCGGACTGGCGAACTCCGCAATGACACTGTCTCCGGCGCTTCCGAATATCCGGCCCCGGTGGCTGTCGACCCTGTTGTCAATTATTTCGCGATAGCTTCGAAGCGTCGAAAGCGTCGCCTCCTCGTCGGCCTCCATGAGGCGGCTGTAGCCAACCACGTCGGCGGCCAGGATCGCGGCAAGACGGCGTTCCATGTGCGGTTCCCTTCTGGGAAGTAAGACTATCGGACGGTCGTGCAAAAATCCATGCGGCTGGACTGTGCGTCAAGATCTGACGTTATCAATCGGCGAGGGGGCGGTAGTATTTCCAAAACCCGCGGTCGATCTTGGACTTGACGTCTACCTGAATTGACCGTCTATCGTAGGCTGACTATCTATCGTGGCGCTGCGGTCCCGCGGCAATGTTTCCGGAGATTTGGCATGTGGGAAGGCCGTTCATGACGATTTGGAAGGCGCTCGGGGCTTGGACCTACGAGTATTTCGACCGCGACGTCGATCCGGCGGCCCTGCCCGGCTTCGAGGACTTGGTCCGTCTATGGCAGGCCAAGCGGGGCGATCGGGCGGTTCCATCGTGGCCGGATTTCGACTTTTATGACTTCGCGGGCTGGCATGGCCGGATCGGCGTGTACGATATTACCTATGACCCCTTCGACTACACCTGCCGGCTCTCGGGAACCGTCGTGGATGGGGTGTTCGGTCGAACCATGACCGGGGTGACGGGATCGGAACTGGCCGAGATGCGGGTGGAACACCCCACCGCCATGGAGTTCTACGAGATGACCTGCCGCCGGATGCTGATCTCCCGGCAATCGGGGCCGCTCAATTTCAAAGGGCGCGAACATATCCAAGCCACCTTCGTCGAGTTTCCGCTATCCGATGACGGGCAAAGGTCGACACAAACCTTGGAGGCCTTGATTAGCCAAGGCACAACGTAGCGCCGCACTTTCGTAGCTACGCCAGTCCCAGCTCCCGCTGTTTTTTCTTCGACAGGCCGAGTGCCACGATGCGGTGGGACTCGCGCAGATAGTCTTGCAAGTCGGTGTCCGCCAGGCCTGGTTTGGCATAATGCTGGATCCACTTCATGCCCCGCGACGCGAGATAGGGCGCCGGGCGCAGGCCCGGTTGATCCTTCATCATCTCAAAGGCGATGTCGCCCACCTTGAAGGTATAGGCCGCCTCGCCATCGGCCCAACCGCCGATCGCGAAGACCTTGCCGCCGACCTTCCAAACATGCGCACCGCCCCACTGCATCACATAGCTGGTGGCGGGGAGGGCGCGGCAGAATGTGTTGAATTCGTCGTAGGTCATTGGCTCCCCCCCTCAACTATACCGCCCGCCCATCACCGTCGTCCCGCCGTCGATCACCAACGTTTGCCCGGTCATGAAGTTGCCGGCACGTGATGCCAGGAAGACGGCGGCGCCGGCGATGTCCTGGGGTTCGCCGATGCGGCCCAGAGGGTAGCTTTCCAGCGCTTGGGCGAGGCGGTCCGGGTCCTCCCAGAGCGCGCGCGCCATGTCGGTGCGCACCAGGCCCGGTGCTATGGTGTTGACCCGGATGTTGGACCGACCCCACTCGACCGCCAGGTTGCGGGCGAGCTGCATGCCGGCGGCCTTGGAGAGTGCGTAGACGCCGAGGTTGCCGTGGCCCTTGAGCCCGGCGATCGAGGACACCAGGATCACGGCGCCCCCTGGTGCGCCCCCTGGTGCGCCCCCTGGCGCGCCACCCCTGCGTTCGGCCATCTGCGGGATCACCATGTTGCAGAGCCAGAGGTCGCTCTGCAGGTTGGCGGTCATGGTCTTTTCGTAGGCCTCGTCGGGGATTTCGGCGAGTGGGCCGAAGTAGGGGTTGACCGCGGCGTTGCAGACCAGCGTGTCGATCTTCCCCCAATGCTCGAGCGTGCGGTCGACCAGGCCTTGCAGCTCTTCCTTGTGGGAGATGTTGCAAGCGAGCGCGATGGCCTCGCCGCCGCTTTCGTTGATGGCGCCGGCGACTCGTTCGCAGGCCTCTAGCTTGCGGCTCGAAATCGTCACCTTGGCGCCGCCGGCGGCCAGGGCCTCGGCGATGGCGCGGCCGATACCCCTGGAGGCGCCGGTCACCACCGCGACCTGGCCGTGGAGGGAAAACAGGTCTGGGTCGGTCATGGCGATTCCTCGGGATCGGCGGTGGTGGCGGAGCGGGCGCCGCGGCACTGGGCGCGAGTGTGCAACGCAGGGTGCCGGGGGTAAAGCCGTGTCCCGGGGCGGGGGCCCTTTACCCGGGCCGCCGGGATCGTGCTAGAAACAAGGGGCGCCGGGCCCGCGTTGGGGTGCTGGCACAGGGAGGACCCACTGCCAAGTTCCGCGCCCAAGACCGCCGCGCCGCCGGCCGTGCCCGATCTTGGGCCGTTGCTCAACCCGGCCGCGGTGGCGATCCTGGGTGCCTCCAGCGATCCCTCCCGGATCGGCGGTCGGCCGCTGCGCTATATGTTGGAGGCGGGTTTCGCCGGGCCGATCTATCCGATCAATCCGAACCGGAACACGGTGCAGGGCCTCAAGGCCTATCCATCGATCGGCGAGGCGCCGGGGCCGGTCGACTGCGCCATCGTGGCGCTGCCGGCGGCGCTGGTGGCGGACGCGCTCGAAGCCTGCGCGGGCGCGGGCGTAAAGGCCGCGGTGGTGTTTTCCTCGGGCTTCGCCGAGGCCGGTCCAGAAGGCGAAGTCCTGCAGGCGCGGGTAAGCGAGGTCGCGCGGCGCAGCGGCCTGCGGGTCGTGGGACCCAACTGCCTGGGCATCTTCAACGCCGCCGCCAACTTCTATGCGACCTTCTCCTCGAGCATCGACGGCGGCCCGCCGCCGCCCGGCCACGTCGCCATCATCAGCCAGAGCGGCGCCTACGGCAGCCACGTCTTCGCCCTCGCGCGCGCCAAGGGCCTCGGGGTGCGCTACTGGATCACCACCGGCAACGAGGCCGACGTCGAGATCGGCGAGTGCATCGCCTGGGCCGCGCTGGCCGAGGACGTGCGCGTGATCGTGGCCTACGCCGAGGGCGCGCGCGACCGTGCCGCGCTGCTCCACGGCCTGGCATTGGCGCGGGCGCGGGGCAAGCCGGTGATCTTCATGAAGGTCGGGCGCAGCGCGGTTGGGGTCGCGGCCGCGGCCTCGCACACCGCGGCGCTGGCCGGCTCGGATGCGATCTACGAAGCCGCGTTCCGTCAGTACGGCGTCTACCGCGCACGTTCGACCGAGGACATGCTCGATGCTGCCTACGCGTGCAGCGGCGGCATCTATCCCAAGGGCCGGCGCCTCGGGTTGGTGACCATCTCCGGCGGGGTCGGGGTGCAGATGGCCGACGACGCCAGCGATCTGGGCCTCGACGTGGCGCCCATGCCCGCGGCCGCCCAGGCCAAGCTAAAGCAGATTCTGCCCTTCGCCGCGACCCGAAATCCGATCGATGTCACAGCCCAAGCTTTCAATGATATCAGTCTTGTAGAGAAAAATTTTGAAATTATGATCGAAGAAGGCGGCTACCATGCCATCGTCGCCTTTTTGACCATGGTCGCCGCGTCGCCCTACATCGTCGACGACTTGCTGGCCACCCTCAGCGCGCTGCGCGCGCGGCATCCCGAGCACCTGATCGTACTCTCGCTGATCGCCCCGCCGGACATCGTGGCGCGCTACGAGGCGGCCGGCTACCTGGTATTCGAGGACCCCTGCCGCGCGATCGCGGCGACCGCGGCCTTGGTTGGCTTCGGCGAGAGCTTCGCTCGCAAGCCCGAAGCGCCACCACCGCTGCCGGGGCGGTTGCCGCGATTGCCGGACGGCCCCCCGAGCGAGCGCGATGCCAAGGCGCTGCTGGCCGCGGCCGGGATTCCGGTGCTCGGTGAGCGCCTGGTGGACAGCGCCGAGGCGGCAGAAGCGGCGGCCCGGGACCTGGGGGGGCCGGTGGCGCTCAAGCTGTCGGCGCCGGGCCTCGCCCACAAGACCGAGATCGGCGGCGTGCTGCTGAACCTGGATACGCCGGTGGCCGCGCGGACCGGCTTCGAAACGTTGTCGGCGCGCGCCGCCGCGGCCGGCATCTCGCCCGAGGGCGTGCTGGTCGCGCCCATGGTGGCGGGCGGGGTCGAGACCATCCTCGGCGTCCAGCGCGATCCGCTGTTCGGCCCGGCGGTGATGTTCGGGCTTGGCGGCGTTTTCGTCGAGGCGCTGGGCGACGTGGTGTTTCGCCTGGCGCCCTTCGGCTTGGGCGAGGCGCGCCGCATGATCCGCGAAATCCGGGGCTTCAAGGTGTTGCAAGGCCTGCGCGGCGCGCCGCCCGCCGACCTCGAGGCCCTCGCCGAGGCGTTGGTCCGGCTTTCGGTGTTGGCGGCGGCCGAGGCGACCCGTTTCGAGAGCATCGACGTGAACCCCTTCCTGGTACTGCCCGAGGGCCAAGGCGCGGTCGCGCTCGATGCCGCCATCGTGGTCCGCCAAGGAAGCGGGACGCCATGACCCCGGCGCGCTACCAGACCCGGATGACCGACTTGCTCGGCATCCGCCACCCGATCCTCTGCGGTGGGCTGATGTACCTGGCCGACGCGACCTACGTGGCTGCGGTGGTCAACGCCGGCGCCATGGGTTTCATCACCGCCAAGACCTTCCCCGATCCGGCTGCGTTCCGTGCCGAGCTCCAGCGCTGCGCCGCGCTGACCGGCGGCAAGCCCTTCGGGGTCAACCTCTACTACTCCCCGCGGCCCGAGGCCAACGAGGTGTTGCGCGGCCATACCGAGATCCTGCTCGGGGAGGGGGTGCGCATTCTCGAGACTTCGGGCCTGCCGCCCAAGGAGGTGTTGCCGGTCCTGAAGGACGCCGGCTGCACGGTGATCCACAAGGTCTCGACGGTGCGCCACGCGCTCTCGGCCCAGAAGTTGGGCGTCGACGCGCTCTCGGTGGTCGGCGCCGAATGCGGTGGCCATCCCGGGATCCAGTTGGTCGGCACCATGGTCCAGGGCCTGGTGGCGGCGCAGAAACTACGCCTGCCGCTGGCCATCGGCGGCGGCATCGGTCACGGCGCGCAGATCGTGGCGGCGCTGGCCTTCGGTGCCGACGCGGTAATCCTGGGCACGCGCATGACCGTGGCCGAGGAAATCTGGGCCCATGCGGCCTACAAGGAACGCCTGATCGAATCGAACGAGACCGACACCCTGCTGGTGCTGCAGACTCTGCGCAACACCTACCGGGCGCTCGACAACGACACGGCGCGCGCGGTCGCCGGTGTCGAGGCCACGGGCGCGACCGAGTACGAGCATTACGCGCCGCTCATCGCCGGCGCGTTGCAGAAACAAGCCTACCAGACCGGCGACTGGAACAAGGGTATTCTCTCGGTCGGCCAGTCGGCCGCCTTCGCCGATGCCGTGCAACCGGTCGCGGCGATCCTCGACCAATTGCTGGCCGAGGCCAATGAGGCCGAGCGGCGCCTGGCCGGCGTCGCGGCACCTGGTTAGGGGAGAATCCTCGTGAGCCTGGATTCGGAAACCTTCGGACAACTGCTCGATACCGTGCGGCGCTTCGTTAGAGAACGCCTGGTGCCGCGCGAGGCGGAGGTCGCGGCGAACGACGCCATGCCCGCCGACCTGATCGCGGAGATGCGCGCGCTCGGCCTGTTCGGCCTGGCGATCCCCGAGGAATACGGCGGCATCGGCTTGAACGTCGAGGAGGAGGTGCGGGTCGCAATCGAACTGGGCAAAACCTCGCCGGCGTTCCGCTCCACCTTCGGCACCAACAACGGCATCGGCAGTCAGGGCATCGTCATCGACGGCACCGAGGCGCAGAAGCGCCGCTATCTGCCGCGCCTGGCCAGCGGCGAACTGGTCGGCTCCTTCGCCCTGACCGAGCCCGACTACGGCTCGGACGCGGCCTCGCTGCAAACCTCGGCGCGGCGCGACGGCAACCTTTTTGTGCTCAACGGCACCAAGCGCTTCATCACCAATGCGCCCCAGGCCGGGCTGTTCACGGTCATGGCGCGGACCGGCGCCAAGGACAGCGGCGCCCGCGGCGTCACCGCCTTCCTGGTCGAGGCCGATACCCCGGGGCTCGGCTTGGGCAAGCCCGACGCCAAAATGGGCCAACAAGGCGCCCAGGTCTGCGACGTGATCTTCGAGGACTGCCGAGTGCCCGGCGAGGCGATTATCGGCGGCGTCGAGGGCCAGGGCTTCAAGACCGCGATGAAGGTGCTCGACCGCGGCCGTTTGACCATCTCGGCCGGCTGCGTCGGTCTGGCCGAGCGGCTGATCCGGGATTCCCTGCGTTACGCCGGCGCGCGCAAGCAGTTCGGCAAGCGGATCGGCGAGTTTCAACTGGTCCAGGCCATGCTGGCGGACTGCGAGACCGAATGCGCCGCCGCCAAGGCGCTGGTGCTCGACGCCGCGCGGCGCAAGGACGCAGGCGAGAAGATCACCAAGGCGGCGGCCATGTGCAAGTATTACGCTTCCGAGATGGTCGGCCGGGTCGCCGACCGCGCGGTGCAGATTCACGGCGGCGCCGGCTATTTGACCGAGGTCGGTATCGAGCGCTTCTATCGCGACGCGCGCCTGTTTCGCATTTACGAGGGCACCTCTCAGATTCAGCAACTAATCATCGCGCGCGAAATGCTCAAGGAACTCGGCGGGTGATCGAAGCCGGGGTCGCGTTGGGAGAGCTCGCGCCCGATCCGCCGCCGTTGACCGCGGCGGGCAAGCCGCGCAAGCAGGCGCTGAAATCGGAACTGGAGGGCTGAGGTAACCATGGCCACCGGGAGCAACACCCGCCGCGCCGCCGATGTCATGGTGGAGTGCCTGCGCGCCCACGGCGTCGAGCGCATTTTCTGCGTGCCGGGGGAGAGCTACTTGGCGCTCTTGGACGCACTGCACGACGCGCCCGACATCGATTTGGTGTCCGCGCGCCACGAGGGCGGGGCCGGCTTCATGGCGCTGGCCGACGCCAAGATCACCGGCCGCGCCGGGGTCTGCGCGGTCAGCCGCGGTCCGGGCGCGACCAACGCATCCATTGCGGTACACGTGGCCGAGCAGGACGCGGTGCCGTTGGTGCTGTTGATCGGCCAAGTTGGGCGTGCCGACCGCGGCCGCGGCGCGTTCCAGGAGATCGACTATGGCGTTATGTTCGGCGACATCGCCAAGGGGGTCTGGGAGGTGTCCGACGCGGAGCAGTTGCCGGAGGTAGTGGCGCGCGCCTTTCACCTGGCGCTGAGCGAAACCCCGGGCCCGTGTGTCATCGCGCTGCCCGAGGACATGCTCACCGATGCGGTCGCGGCCGAGGTGATCGCGCCGCTGCCGCGCGCCCAGGCCGCGCCGAGCGCAGGCGACATCGATGCCGCGGTCGCGCTCTTGGCCGAGTCCGAACGGCCTTTGGTGATTGCCGGCGGCCGCGCCACCGAGCCCGCCGGCCGGGCCGCGCTGCAGGCCGCCGCCGAGGCTCACGGCCTCGCCGTCGCGCTGGCCTTCAAACGCCAGGACGGCTTCGCCAACGATCATCCCAACTTCGCCGGATACCTGGGCTTCAAGATTCCCCCGGCCCAGGTCGACGCCATGGCAGAGGCGGACTTGATCCTGGCCGTAGGCGCCCGGCTCAACGACACCACGACCCAGGGCTACCGCCTGCCGCGCGCGCCGGAGCCCGAGCAGCCGTTGATCCACGTTCATCCGGACCCAGATCAGATCGGAACCGTGTTCCAGACCGCCCTCGGCCTGGCGGTCGATCCGGTCGCGTTCCTCGCGGCGCTGGCCGGTCGCGGCCACGAGCCGGTGCCCGCGCGCACGGCTTGGCGCGCGGCGCTCAATGAGCGGGCGCGGGCGCTCGCCGCCTATTCGCCCACGCAGCCGAGCGACGGTGTCGACTTCGGCGCCGTGGTCGATGCCTTCGCGCGGCGGGCGGCGGCGGATGCGGTGGTGATCACCGACGCCGGCAATTTCGGCTCCTGGGTGCACCGACACTGGCCCTGGCAACCCGGCAACCTGCTGCTCGGCCTGGTCGGCGGCGCCATGGGTTTCGGCGTGCCGGCTGCCGTCGCCGCCGCGCTCAGGTGTCCCGGGCGTCAGGTGCTGAGCTTCGTTGGCGACGGGGGTATGCTAATGACCGGCGGCGAGCTCGCGACCGCGGTTCAAGCCGGCGCGGCGCTCAAGCTGATCGTCTCGAACAATCGAAGCTACGGCACCATCCGCCTGTATCAGGAGCGCGACTACCCGCGCCGCATCAGCGGCACCGATCTCGCCAATCCGGATTTCGCCGCCTGGGCCCAATCCTTCGGCGCCGAGGGTATCGCGATCGCACGCGAGGACGAGATCGAGGACGCGGTCGAACGGACGTTGGCGGCCTCGGGCAGCGTCGTGCTCGAAGTACGTTCCAGCCTGGAAGCGATCTCCGCCTACACGACCCTGGAAAAACTGCGCGGCGGGCAGTAGTCGGGAGCCGCGGGGAATAAGACAGAGAGGACACCACCATGACGCACGCCTTCGTTTGCGACGCGGTGCGCACGCCGATCGGACGCTTTGGCGGGGCGCTGGCGGCGGTCCGCACCGACGATCTCGCGGCCCATCCGATCTCGGCGCTGATGGCCCGCAACCCGGGCGTCGACTGGGCGGCGCTCGACGACGTGATCTATGGCTGCGCCAACCAGGCCGGCGAGGACAACCGCAATGTCGCGCGCATGGCGAGCCTCATTGCCGGGCTGCCGGTGAGTGTGCCTGGCGCGACCGTGAACCGGCTCTGCGGCTCGGGTCTGGAGGCGACCAGCCAGGCGGCGCGCGCGATTCGCTGCGGCGAGGCCAGCTTCGTGCTCGCCGGCGGGGTCGAGTCCATGTCGCGCGCGCCTTTCGTCATGGCCAAGGCGGAAGCCGCCTTCTCGCGCAAGGCCGAGGTCTACGACACCACGCTCGGCTGGCGCTTCGTCAACCCGATCATCGAGCGCGCCCACGGCGTCGACGCCATGGCCGAGACCGCGGAGAACGTGGCCGAGGAGCACCAGATCGCGCGCGTGGACCAGGACCGCTTCGCGCTGTGGAGCCAGCGCAAGGTCGCCACGGCCCAGGCCAGCGGCCGCTTGGCCAAGGAAATCGCAGCCGTCACGGTGCCGCGCCGCAAGGGCGATCCCGTCGTCGTCGCGGCCGACGAGCACCCGCGCCCCGAGACCACGCTCGACGGCCTCGCCAAGCTGCCGGCGCCGTTTCGAAAGGACGGCCGGGTCACCGCCGGCAACGCCTCGGGCGTCAACGACGGCGCGGCGGCGCTGTTGGTCGCCTCGGAAGCCGCGGCCAAGGAACAGGGGATCGAGCCCCGCGCCCGCATCGTCGCGGCGGCGGTGGCCGGGGTCGCGCCCCGGGTCATGGGCCTGGGTCCCGCGCCGGCGACCGAGAAGGTGCTGGCGCGCGCCGCCCTCACGCTCGAAGACATCGACGTGATTGAGATCAACGAGGCCTTCGCCGCCCAGGTGCTGGCGGTGCTGCGCCTCTTGGGCCTCGCCGACGACGACCCGCGGGTCAATCCCAACGGCGGCGCCATCGCCCTCGGCCACCCCTTGGGCGCCAGCGGCGCGCGGCTGATCGCCACCGCGACCCAGGAACTCCACGAGACCGGCGGCCGCTACGCCCTCTGCACCGCCTGCATCGGCGTCGGCCAAGGCATCGCCGTGGTGTTGGAGCGGGTGTGAGGCGGGGGCGGGTCCGGGTTCGCGAAATAACCGAAACACGAATACCCGATATCCGATATCGGGCGGAAACCCGGTCACTCTTGACAGTTCTCGCTGGCCGGACCAAGGTTTGGAGCCGCAAACGAATTAAACAGGGAGGATAGAATGAGCACCAAATTCGGATTGTCGTTGGTCAGGCGGGTGGCTTTTTTGTGCCTCACGGCATCGCTCGTTTTTTACGCCGGCACGAGCTATGCGTCCGGCTGCAAGGCGCCGGCGGGCCTGAAGGGAACTGAGCGGCACATCGTAAAATTTGCTTTTGACAGCACCAAGATAGATGAGAAAGATAAGAATTCTCTGAAAGCTGCGGCGGAGCGCTTTAAGAGCAATCCGAACATGCAGATCTGCGTACTCGGTCAGGCCGATAGGACTGGTAATGCGGACTACAACGAGAAGCTGGCCTTGGATAGAGCCGAGGCCGTGGCCGCCTATCTCAAAGAGTCCGGCTTGGCCGGCAAGAAGTTCCAGGTCGTCGGCCGTGGCGCGGTATTCAAGAAAGATTCGTTCCTGGGTAAAATCCTCGGCGAGGATGTCGCGGCGGACCGGCGGGTAGAGATCACTTTCTATCGCTGATTCCCGCGGGTGCTCACCAAGCGTCGTCCTAGGTGTTGTTGCCGAAGCATCGCTCAACGATACCTATGAAGCAGCCCGTAAGCGGATACAGAATACCATAGACGGCGATTCACGGAGTTTCCCCGACTTCCGCTTACCGGGTTGCCGCTTCTAGCGCCGCGAGCACGCCGTCGCCCATGGTCTGGGTGCCGACCGTGGGCGCCCCTGGGGGCGCCCCTGGGGGCGCGCCGGCGGGCGCGATATCGGCCGTGCGCAGGCCACTCCCGAGCGCCGCCTCGACCGCGCCTTCCAGTAGGGCCGCCTCGGCTTCCCGGTTCAGCGAGTGGCGCAGCATCATGGCGACGCTCAAAATTGCGCCGAGCGGATTGGCCAGGCCGCGCCCGGCGATGTCCGGGGCGCTGCCATGCACCGGCTCGTAGATCGCCTTGCGCCGGTCTTCCGCCCCGGGCGCGCCGGGGGTGCCAAGGGGCGCGCCGAGGGACGCGGACGGCAGCATGCCGAGCGAGCCCGCGATCATCGCCGCGCCGTCGGATAGCAGGTCGCCGAACAGGTTGTCGGTGACGATGACGTCGAACTGGCGCGGGTTCCGGATCAACTGCATGGCGCAGTTGTCCGCCAGCACGTTTTCGAGCGCGACGTCGGAATACTCGGCCCGGTGCAAGCGTTCCACTTCCTGACGCCACAGCACGCCGGTCTTCATGACGTTGGCCTTCTCCACCGAATGCAGGCGCCCGGCGCGGCCGCGGGCCAGATCGAAGGCAACGCGCGCGATGCGTTCGATCTCCGGCGTGGTGTAGACTTGGGTGTCGACCGCGCGGCGGGTGCCGTCCGGCAGCTCCTCGATGCCCCGGGGTTCGCCGAAATAAACCCCACCGGTGAGTTCGCGCAGAATCACGAAATCGACGCCGCGGATGACCTCGGCCTTGAGCGGCGAGTCGCCGGCGAGCGCGTCGAAGACCCGGATCGGACGCAGGTTGGCGTAGACGTCGAGCTCGCGGCGCAGGCGGATCAGGCCGCCGCGCGATTCCGGTCCGCTGCCGGCGCGAATACGCGCCCACTTGGGGCCGCCCTCGGCGCCGATCAGCACCGCATCCGCTGCCCGCGCCCGGGCCTTGGTCTGCTCGGTCAGGAAGCTGCCGTGGCGGTCGTGGCTGGCGCCGCCGATCAGGCCGTCCTCGATCTCGATCGCCAAACCGCGGCGGGTCACGAACCAGTCCAGCACGCGCCGCGCCTGGGCAATCACCTCGGGCCCGATGCCGTCACCGGGCAGCACCAGAAGATGGAACGTCATGGTGTGGTTCCTCCCGGACGTTCCCTGCGCGCGCCCGCGTCGTCGTCGCCCGAGGGCTACGGTAGGGCGGCCCAGGGTCCGCTGCAAGCCGCCTTGGCCCGGCCCAGCCAAGGTGCCGATTCACCGCTGCTTGGTCTGCCAATCGGGGGCGATAAAGACCGGGGCGTTGGAGGGCGCCAGCGGGGCATGGCCCCGGATCGCGTCCGCCGCCTTCTCCGCCAGCATGATCGTCGGCGCGTTCAGGTTGCCGTTGGTGATGGTCGGGAACACCGAGGAATCGGCGACCCGCAGGGCCTCGATCCCGCGCACCCGGCATTCGGGATCGAGCACTGCCATGGGGTCGTCCGCCGCGCCGATCTTGCAGGTGCACGAGGGGTGATAGGCGCTCTCCGCGTTGGCGCGGATCCAGGCGTCGATGGCGTCGTCCGAGGTGACTGGCGCGCCGGGCTGAATCTCTTCGCCGCGGAAGCGGTCGAAGGCCGCCTGGCCGATGATCTCCCGGGTCAGGCGGATGCAGGCGCGGAAGCCGGCCCGGTCGTCGTCGTGCCGCAGGTAGTTGAACAGTACCTTGGGCTTGGCGCGCGGGTCCGGCGAAGCGATGCGCAGGCGGCCGCGGCTTTTGGGTTTGTTCGGGCCGACGTGGACCTGGAAGCCATGGCCGTCGAAGGCGGCGTTGCCGTCGTAGCGCATGGCGGCCGGCAGGAAGTGGTACTGGATGTCCGGCCACTCGACCCCTGCCTTGGAACGGATGAAGGCGCAGGATTCGAAATGGTTGGTGGCGCCGAGGCCATCCTTGAACAGGATCCAACGGGTTCCGATCGCGAGCTTCGCCAAGGGCCCCAGCTTGGCGTTGAGGGTGATCGGCTGGCGGCAGCGGAACTGAAAGTAGACCTCGAGATGGTCCTGCAGGTTCTCGCCGACCCCGGGCAGGTCGTGGGCGACCTCGACCCCGGCCGCGCGCAGGACCGCGCCCGGACCGATGCCGGATAGCTGCAATAATTGGGGCGAGCCGATCGAACCGGCGGCCAGGATCACCTCGCGCGCGGCCAGGACGGTCCGGGGCACGCCGTTCCGTTCATAGGCGACCCCGACCGCGCGCTTGCCCTCCAGCACGATCCGTTCGGTCAGGGCGCCGGTGACCACGGTCAGGTTGTCCCGGCCCCGCACCGGTTTCAGGTAGGCGTTGGCGGCCGAGGCGCGGACCCCGTTCCGGACCGTCATGTGCATGGGGCCGAAGCCCTCCTGCTGGTAGCCGTTGTAGTCGGCGGTCTCCAGGTAACCGGCCTCTCTGCCGGCCTCGATGAAGGCGCGGTACAGCGGGTTCGCCATCTCGTTGCCGTTGCAGGTGTCGAGCGGTCCATCGCCGCCCCGGTATTGGTCGCCGCCGCCGGTCCAGGTTTCGGCCTTTCGGAAGTAGGGCAGGCAGTTGCGGTAGCCCCAGCCGGTGGCGCCCCGGGCCTCCCACTCGTCGAAGTCGCGGGCGTGGCCGCGCACGTAGACCATGCCGTTG
>CAXMQD010000063.1:0-2557 GCA_964194965.1 uncultured Acidimicrobiia bacterium
GCCCAGGAACTGATCCGCCTGGCCAAGGCGCGCGGCTTCGCCCTGCTGCTGGTCGGTCACGTCACCAAGGATGGCCAGATCGCCGGACCCAAGGTGCTCGAGCACATGGTCGATACGGTGCTCGCCTTCGAGGGCGAGCGCGGCCACCAGTTCCGCATCCTGCGCGCGACCAAAAACCGCTTCGGCCCGACCGACGAGATCGGCGTCTTCGAGATGACCGACGCCGGGTTGACCGAAGTCTCCAACCCCTCGGCCCTGTTCCTGGCCGAGCGGCACGGCAATGTAGCCGGCGCGGCGGTCTTCGCCGGGATCGAGGGCAGCCGCCCGATCCTGGTCGAGATCCAGGCCCTGATCTCACCCTCGCCGCTGGCGACCCCGCGCCGGGCGGTGGTCGGTTGGGACGGCGGGCGATTGGCCATGGTGTTGGCCGTGCTCGAAGCGCGCTGCGGGCTGGTAATGGCGGGCAAGGAAGTCTATCTGAACGTCGCCGGGGGATTGCGCGTGGGCGAGCCGGCGGCGGACCTTGCGGTCGCCGCCGCCCTGGTTTCCGCCGCCACCGATCACCCGGTCCCCGCCGAGACCGTGGTATTCGGCGAAATCGGACTGTCGGGGGAGATTCGCGCGGTCAGTCAGGCCGGGGCGCGGCTCAAGGAGGCCGCCAAGCTGGGCTTCACCGGCGCTTGGACGCCGACGCGGCGCAAGAACGGCGGCCGCAGGAAAGCCAGCAAAGGAAACACCGACCAAAAGGATGGTGGAAAAACCGGCCTGGAAGTCCGGGAGATCGCTCACCTGCAGGACCTGGTGCGCCTGTTTACCGAAGCGCGCGGACCTCGGTTGGCGGCGGCGCGCGGACCCGAATCGGGCTAGGAGGGCGGATCGGAAGCCATGGATACGCCTCCCATCAATCTGACCGATGTCGCGGTCGTTCTGGTGATCGTGATCTCAGGCCTGCTCGCTTTCTTCCGCGGCCTGGTCCACGAGGTCCTGGCGGTGATTTCCTGGATTGGGGCGGTGATGGCGACGCTCTATGGATTTTCCTACGCCCGGCCCTATGCCACCGAGCTGATCTCGGTGCCGCTGATTGCTGACATGGTCGCCGGAACCAGCATCTTTCTGGTCACGCTCGTCGCGTTGTCGTTGCTGACCAACTTCATCTGCCACCGCATCCGCAGCAGCGCCCTGGGGCCATTGGACCGTTCCCTTGGGTTGGTCTTCGGGTTCTTGCGCGGCGCGGCGCTGATCGCGGTCGCCTGGCTCCTCTTTACAATGCTGCTGCCGCGCGAGGACCATCCGGCATGGATCACCGAGGCCAAGGTCCGGCCGCTGGTGGAGCGCGGCACCGTACTGCTGGTCTCGATCCTGCCAAAGCGGCTGCGTGGCGAATTAGGTGAAAAATCCGGTGCCGCCAAGACCGGGCTCGAAGATCTCAAGCGGTTGCAAGATTTTCAGAATTTACTCAATCCGCCCGCGAAAGACGATGCGCCGGCCGGTGAACCCGGCTATAACACCCGCGAGCGGAACGAGATGCGGCGCGCCATCGAAGGCATCGGCGGAACCGGTGAGGAATCTCAGTGATCGCGAGCCATCCTTTCGACGATAAGCTCCACGAGGAATGCGGCGTCTTCGGCATTCATCGCCACAAGGACGCCGCCGCCCATACCGCGCTTGGCCTGCATGCCCTCCAGCACCGCGGCCAGGAAGCGGCCGGCATGGTCGTCTACGACGGCAAGCAATTCAACGCCCATCGCGACTTGGGGCTGGTCGGCGACATATTCTCCAGCGAGCGGGTGATGAACCGGCTGGCCGGCCACGCCGCGATCGGACACACGCGTTACTCGACCACCGGGGAGACGGCGCTGCGCAACGTCCAGCCGCTATTCGCCGATCTGCAGTTCGGCGGCTTCGCCCTGGCCCACAACGGCAACCTGACCAACGCGATGGCGCTGCGCCGGGAGTTGGTCGCGCGCGGCTCGCTGTTTCAGTCGACCTCCGACACCGAGGTCATCGTTCACCTCATGGCGACCTCGGAGTACAAAAGCGTGATCGACCGCATGACCGATGCGCTGCGCCGTATCGAGGGCGCCTACTCCCTGGTGGCGCTGACCGATTCCTGCGTCATCGGGGTGCGCGATCCGCTCGGCGTGCGGCCATTGGTGATCGGGCGTCTGGGCGAGACCCACATCGTGACCTCGGAGACCTGCGCGCTCGACATTATCGGGGCCGAATTGGTGCGCGAGGTCGAGGCCGGCGAAATGGTGGTGCTGGACGACTCCGGTATCCACTCGCTGCGGCCCTTCCCGCCGGCACGGCAACGCTTCTGCGTCTTCGAATACATTTACTTCGCCCGTCCCGATTCGGTGATGGAAGGATCGAGCGTTTACGAACGGCGCAAAGAGATCGGCGTCGAACTCGCGAAAGAGAGCGGCGTCGAGGCCGACGTGGTGATCCCGGTGCCCGATTCAGGCGTGCCGGCGGCGATCGGCTATGCCGCGGCCGCGGGTATTCCCTTCGAGCTCGGCATCATCCGCAACCACTACGTCGGGCGCACCTTCATCGA
>CAXMQD010000064.1:0-5986 GCA_964194965.1 uncultured Acidimicrobiia bacterium
AGCACCTGGTAGCGCAGCCAGGCCGCGTGAATCGAGGGAAATATCTCCGGGCTGGCGGCCTGGTCGAGATCGATGCCGAGGATCTCGGCGCCAAACACCGGGGTCAAAGGCCGGGCCTCGAACGGCCAATCGCATGCGATTTTAGGCGATCCCACCTGGGCCATGACGATCTTTCTCCCGCGCGATCTCTATGGGTCATTACTAAGGATCATTGGTATTAGTTTGACACCAGGCGGAGCCAAAATCCAGCACGCCCAGCGCATCGCCGCGGTCGCGTAACCGGGTTCGGAAGACTCGCCCCGCCTATTCCCCATCCCCGCCGGGGTCGGTGCGGACTCTGGCGGTAGTGGGGGCTTGCGGCGTGGGTTGCGCGGCGCGCGCCCGGAAACCTTCGTCCGTATTCTCCACGTTCTTGATGTGCAGGTCGCGCTGCGGGAAGGGGATCTCGATCCCGGCTTCCTCGAAGGCCAGGTAAATGGCGATGCGCAGGTCGCTCTGCACCGAGATCCGGTACTCGACGTTGGATATTTGGCCGCGCGCCTCGAAGTCGAGGGAGGAGTCACCGAAGCCGGTGAACAAGACGTAAGGCTCGGGCATGCGCAGGATCGACTCGTTCTCCTTCAGGCAGCGTTGCAGAATCTCCATGACCTGAGCCACGTCCGAGCCATAGGCGACGCCGATCGGCAGCTCGACGCGGCCGTAGCGGTTCTTGTGAGTCCAGTTGATAACCGCGCCCGAGATCAACTCGCTGTTGGGCACGATGACCGCGGCGCGGCGGAAGGTTTCGATCTCGGTGGCGCGCACGTCGATGCGCCGTACGTAGCCCTCGTGCGCGCCGACCTCGATCCAGTCGCCGACCTTGATCGGCCGCTCGACCAGGAGGATCAGTCCGGAGACGAAGTTGTTGACCACATTCTGCAGGCCGAAGCCGATGCCAACCGAGAGCGCGCCGGCAATGATCGCCAGGTTCGACAGATCGAAGCCGATAGTCGTGACCGCCAGCGCCAGCGCAATCGTGAGCCCGACGTAGCCGAGCCCGGTGGAGAGCGAATTCCGGACCCCGGTATCGAGGCCGGTCTGGGGGAAGATCCGCTCGTTCAGCAGGCGCCGGATCATGCGGGTGAGCGTCAGTATCACTACGAAGACGGCAATCGCGACCAGGATGTCGCCGAGCGAGATGGTGACGTTGCCGATGGTGGCGCCGCGCCAGGTCTTGCCGGTCCAGGCCCAGATGTCGCGCGGCGCGACACCCCAGACGATCAAGACCATCACAAATCCGCCCAGGAGCACCGTCAGATCGAGCAGCGCGCGAAGCCAGAATTTGTAGCGCTCGCGCGCCTTGTGGGGGATCGCGAGGGCCGCCTGAACCGCCTGCGAACGCAGGGCCACGCCGATCGTCTCGCGCAGCAGTCCACGAAGCAGTACCAGCGTGCCGACGACCATGCCGCTGATCACCAAGTTGTCGGCCAGGTAGGTGCTGGCACTGGCGTAGCCGGCAAAGGCGGCGGCGATGGCGGCGACCGCGACCAACCCGATCAACCGCCGCAGCGTGGGCCAGAAACGCCATCGGCGCGGTGTTTCGGGGGCTGGCGGCGTTGTGTCCGCAGTTGAGGCCGCTGTTGAGTCCGCTGCGGCCTCGCGGACCCAGAGATGGTCCCGGATCAGGGTCAGGATCACGACCGCCACGACGGTCTTGGCGATCAGGGTGTAGAGCGAGGCCAGCTCGTCGCTGAACGCAAGCTCGCGGCTCGATCCCGTGAGGAATAGGTCGACGGCGACGACCGCGGCGAGCAAGGTAATGCGCCGGGTGATCTTGCGCGCGTTATCCCGCGCCACCGGAACCAGGCGCCACGCCGGCAGCTCGGGGGCGAGCACCGCACGGGGCAGCGCCCAGGCCAAAACAAATAGGATCGCGACCGCGCAAAAGTGAATGAACACCTGGGCGAAGAGGCCGGATATCAGGGCGTCTTCGCTTAGCGCGCGCAGCAAGAAGCCGGCCAGGATCAGCGAGGGAATCAGGCCGTCGGCCACGCCGTTGGCAATGGCCCCGGTCAGGCGCCGGGTGTAGCTCGGCGCTTCGATCGTGGAGTCCCGGCCTAGCCGGCGCAGCAGCGCGCGCCGGAGTCCCCAGCCGAACACCAATGCAAGCAAGACCACCAGCGCGAAGCGTGTGAACACGACCCGCTCTTTTTGCGCCACCTCCAGCGAGTCCCACCAGTCGAGGGGGGAGCGGCCGAGCTGCGCCAGGAACCGCAGGGAGTCCGGCACGGCCACGGCCAGGGTGTCGGGCGCGAGCGGGAAGGGGTAGCGCTTGGCGAGCCGTTCGATCGAGCTTTCCAGGCTGCGCGCGGCAATCTGCTG
Organism: uncultured Acidimicrobiia bacterium; assembly: GCA_964194965.1. GTDB lineage: Bacteria > Pseudomonadota > Alphaproteobacteria > Kiloniellales > J153 > JACZVL01. The sequence continues at coordinate 2,362 of CAXMQD010000064.1, forward strand.
GACCAGTTCCACAACGCGCGCGATCGCCAGGTCGGCCTGCTTGACGCGGATTTCGTGGAATGCGATATCCTTGGCAATGCTCTCGCGCAGGGCGACGATCACTTCGGCCTCCGGCGGCGCGCCCTCCTCCGGTTGCGGGCCGAGTGCCTCGAGCTGGTACCGAATCGGAACGATCTCGGCCCGGGCCTTGGTTTTGATTTCCCGCGCCTCGGCTTCGATTTTATTCAGGCGGTCCTTGAGCGCCTTGGCGCGCAGCGCGGTCAGCGCGGCGCCGGAGATTTCCTGGGCGGTGCGATCGAGGGATTGGTTCCAGGTCTCCACCACCTTGCTGAAGGGGCGGTAGGCCTGCTGGGCGGTGGCCGAGTCGAGGCCAGCCATCTCGGCGATGACGAAGACGAGCAGGAACCCGGTGAAAGCGCGAAAGGGCACGTGCGGTAATCCGTGAACGGTGACGCGGTTGGCCCCTCTATATCATGGAATCGCGGCGCTGCTAGATTCCAAGGGCGCGCTCCCGCCCGTAATTAGGGGCGCGAGTCGACGCCGGCAAAGGAGATTCCGGAGAGCTCCGCCATATCCCGTTTCCAAGTCGTGATGTCGTTGCCGTTGAACTCGCCCAGATGACGATGGCCGCAGGCTTGGGCCATCACTTTCATGAGCGCGACCGAAGATTCCAAGAAACGACCGAGGCGGGCGGCGGATTCCGCCACGCCGAGGCGCGCGCGGAGCTCGGGTTTCTGCGTCGCCACCCCGGCGGGGCAGTTGTTGCTGTTGCACATGCGTGCGCCGACACAGCCGATGGCTTGCATCGCGGAGTTGGCAATCGCGACGCCGTCGGCACCCAGGCACAGCGCCTTTATGAAGTCGGCTGGGGTGCGGAGCCCACCGGTCACGATCAGCGTGATATCGCGGCGCCCAGTCCCGTCGAGGTGACGCCGGGCGCGCGCCAGGGCCGGGATGGTCGGGACCGAGATGTTGTCGCGGAACAGGAGTGGGGCCGCCCCGGTGCCGCCGCCGCGGCCGTCGAGGATGATATAGTCGGCGCCGGCTTCGATTGCGAAATCTATATCCGGCTCGATGTGATTGGCCGACAACTTGAAGCCGATCGGTATGCCGGCGGCGATCTCTCGGACGCGGTCCGCGAAGCGCCGAAAATCCGCGGGCGTATCGAGGTCCGCGAAGGTCGGCGGCGAGACCGCGGCCGTTCGCTCCGGCAGGCCGCGCACCTGGGCGATCTTTCCGGTCACCTTGCTTGCCGGCAGGTGGCCGCCGGTGCCGGTCTTGGCGCCCTGGCCGCCCTTGAAGTGGAAGGCTTGAACCCGCGTGAGCAGTTTCTCGTCATAACCGAACTTCGCCGAGGCCAACTCATAGAAATAGCGGCTGTTGGCCGCCTGTTCCTCCGGCAGCATGCCGCCTTCGCCGGAGCAGATTCCGGTTCCCGCGATCTCCGCCCCCGTGGCCATGGCGATCTTGGCCTCTTCCGAGAGCGCGCCGTAGCTCATGTCGGACACAAAAAGGGGAATCTTCAAGTGGAGCGGCTTTTTGGCGTTCGGGCCGATGACCAATTCCGTGTCCACCGCGGCGTCGTCCATTAAGGGTTTTGTGGCGAGCTGTGCCGCCAGAATCTGGATGTCGTCCCATTGCGGCAGCGCCGCGCGCGGCACGCCCATGGCGCCCATCTCCCCGTGATGGCCGGTCTTGCTCAGGCCGTCGCGCGCCAGGTCGTGAATGAACGCGAGGGTCGGTTCCTCCGCCGTTGGCACCGGTTTCGGGAGTTGGCCGGCCGCAGCCGTGGACGTGGACGGTTCCCGGGCCACGGCGGCGTCGCTGTCGAGCCGGGCGTGGCTGCCGTCGCAGTACGGGGGGTTGCCCGTGCGCTTGCACATGCAGAGATGAACTTCGCCGCTTTCCTCCGCGGCGAAGGCCAGGGGTTTGAACGACGTCGTCCGGTGCGAGCCATCGCAAAACGGCTGGTTCTGGGACAGGCCGCAGGCGCACCAGTGATAGTCCCGGCCGGCCTCGATCGTGACCGCCTTGGGTTTCGTGCCGGCGACGGCCGGGTTACTCAGACCGCTGTCATGGGCCATGAATCGCGCTCTCCTGCCTCGTCCGCCGGCCGTCCGCGGCCGTGGGGTTCGGTGAAATCGATCTCCGGTCCCTTGGGCACGATGCCGCTCGGGTTGATCGAGGTATGGCTACCGTAGTAGTGGCGCTTGATGTGGTCCAGGTTCACGGTCTCGGCGACGCCCGGCATCTGATAGAGCTCACGGGTAAAGCCCCAAAGGTTCGGATAATCGGCCAGGCGCCGCTTGTTGCACTTGAAGTGGCCGACGTAGACCGGGTCGAAGCGCACCAGCGTCGTAAACAGCCGCCAGTCCGCCTCGGTCAGGCGCTCGCCGAGCAGATAGCGCCGGACGGCCAGGCGCGCCTCCAGTTCGTCGAGGGTCTCGAACAGGGCATCGACCGCCTCCTCATAACCGTCCTGGGAGGTCGCGAAGCCGGCGCGGTAGACGCCGTTGTTGACCGCCGCGTAAACCTTCGCATTGGTCGCGTCGATGTCCGCGCGCAGGTCGTCCGGATAGAAATCGACCGTGATGCTGCCCTCGGATTTCTCCAGGCCGTCAAAAGCCGAATTGAACATGCGAATGATCTCGCTCGACTCGTTGCTGACGATGGTGGCGCGCTGGTTGTCCCAGAGCACCGGCACCGTGACCCGGCCGCTGTAGTTCGGCTCGGCCTTGACATAGACCTCGCGCAGGTAACGCGCGCCGTTGGCGGTGTCGGGCGTGCAGCCCGGCCCGTCGCGGAACTCCCAACCGTCATCGCCCATGTGCCAATGCACCACCGAGACCGGGATCACTGCTTCCAGATGCTTGAGCTTGCGGAAGATCAGGGTGCGGTGCGCCCAGGGGCAGGCGAGGGAGACGTAAAGGTGATAGCGCCCGGGCTCGGCCTCGAAGCCGCCCGCGCCGCTCGGCCCCGGCGCGCCGTCCGGCGTCACCCAGTTGCGGAACCGCGCGTCTTGGCGCCGGAAGCGGCCGCCGGTCGACTTGGCATCGTACCAGCGATCGTGCCAGACGCCGTCGATCAGGAATCCCATGGTGATGATCTCCGCTTTCGGGTTCAGAACTCGCGCCCGAGCGCGCGGTCGAGGGACAGCTCGGCCCCGCCCTTGAAGGCGATGGCGAGCGCGATCAGGCCCCAAAACAGGGGATATTCGTAGCCGCCTGCGTTCCAGAAGAAACCGTTGGGCAGATGCACGGTGATCGCGACCGCCATGAGGATCGCGACACCGAGCGCCGCCGGGCGGGTCAGCAGACCGAGTACCAGCAACAGGCCGCCGAAGAACTCGACGCCACCGACCAGCGCCGCCCAAAACAAGCCCGGCTCCAGGCCCAGGTTTTGGGCGAAGAAGCCGCCGGTGCCTTCGAGGCCGTAACCCCCGAACCAGCCGAACAGCTTCTGCGCGCCGTGGGGCATGAGTATCAACCCGGTGGCGGCGCGGATCAGCGGATAGCTCAGGCGTGACAGTCTGGCGTAAAGCGGCGTCAGCGCCGGCACGATCGGTTGGGGGTGGGTCATATCGTAGGTCATGATTGGGTCCTATATGTTATCGGTTGGGGGTTAT
>CAXMQD010000065.1:0-6766 GCA_964194965.1 uncultured Acidimicrobiia bacterium
TGGTAATCGGGGTTCGGGTAATCTCAAAGGCCGGGAGTTCGGCCGAATGGCGCTCGGGTTCGTTCTCGTACCACTTGCGGACCCGGGTGCGGTTATGGCCGTAGGCGGCTTCGTCGAGCAGGTAAGCAGCCTCGCGCTCGACCCGGTTCGAGCCCCGCAGGAAGGGTCCGGCCGGCACCGCGGCCAGCTCCGGCAGGGGAACTTCCCCGGCACCCCCGGGCGCCGGCGCGGCGCAAGCGGCAAGCCATACCATCGCGGCCCAGGCCGCGCCGTGTAGACACCGCTTGACCCGGATCACTCGCGGACCACGAGCACCGAACAGTTGGCATGGCGCACGACCCGCGCCGCATTCGGCCCCAGGAGGTAGTCCTTGAGCTCGGGCCGGTGCGACGCCAGGACGATCAGGTCGCAGCCGACTTTGCCGGCTGTTTTCAGGATCTCCTCGTAGACCGTGCCGTTGGCGACGATCGCCTGACTATCGATCTCGGAGGGGATGTTGTTGGCAATGAAATCGTTCAGTTGTTTGGCCGCTTCGACCAGCGATTTTTCCTCGAAGCCTTTGGGAAAATACTGAGACACGATGCTCATGCTGTAACCTGGCACCACGCACATCAGGTGGAGCCGGGCGCCTTTGCTCCGGCTCAAGTCGAGCGCCGTCGACACCGCCTTGCGCGACGACACCACGTCGCCGAGATCGATGGGCAGCAGAATGTTTTTGAACATCGTTGACCTCACGCTTTCACGGCATCGAATGGGTCGACGGCCCGGCGCCGGCGCTGCAGCATGACGATCAGGCCCAAGAGCAAGAGTGCCGGAATGTAAAATAATTGCCTCGGCGGACGGTCTGCTTTGACCTGGACGCTGGCGATCTCGAAGTCGAAGTCGATCTTCTGGCGTTCCGCGGTGCTGCCGAAGACCACGTTGTCGACGATGACTTTGCCGTCATCGATAAGAAGCTCGAGACCGGCCTCGAACAACCGGTCTTCGCCGCTGCCGGCCGCACCGATTGGCAACATGACCACTTTGTCGATCTCGCGTCCTTCTAGATCCTCACCCACGACCCGGATGCGGATTTGAGAATCCACCGGCATCTTGCCCGCGATATCGAAAATATCGTTGGCGGGTATCGATTCGAGCGGCGGATAGATCTCGTCCATCCAAAATCCCGGCCGGAACAGGGTGAAGGCGATGAGCATCAGGGCGAGGACTTCCCATAACCGGCATTTGACAATGAAAAACCCTTGGGTGGCGGCGGCGAACAGCAACATCGCCGTGACCGCGGTGACGATCGTGGTCAACAGGAGATACCAGGAATCGACGCCAATCATCAGCAACTCGGTATTGAAGATGAACAGGAACGGCAGAATCGCCGTACGGATGTCGTACATGAATCCCTGAATGCCGGTCTTGATGGGATCGCCCTTCGAGATGGCCGCGGCGGCGAAAGCGGCGAGCGCCACGGGCGGCGTGTCGTCGGCGAGAATGCCGAAATAGAATACGAACATATGCACCGCGATCAACGGCACGATCAGGCCGTTCTGGGCCCCCACGGTGACGATCACCGGGGCCAGCAGGGACGACACCACAATGTAGTTGGCGGTGGTCGGTAGCCCCATGCCGAGGATCAGGCTTAGGATGGCGGTGAGTATCAGCATGATGAGGACGTGGCCGCCGGAAATGAACTCGACGAACTCGGACATGACGAATCCGATGCCGGTCAGAGAGATGGTGCCGACGATGATGCCGGCGGCAGCGGTGGCCACGCCGATGCCGATCATATTGCGCGCGCCGCTGATCAAGCCCTCGAGGCTGTCCACGAATCCGTCCTTGAAGCAGCCGGCGACACTCTCGCCGGTTTTGCGCAGGATTGCCTTGAGCGGGCGTTGGGTGAGCAGAATGAAAATCATGAACAGCGTGGCGTAGTAGGCCGACAAACCCGGCGATAGCCGCTCCACCGTGAGGCACCAGACCAGCACCACCACGGGCAACAGATAATAAAGTCCGGCCTTGATGGTCGGACCCGGATCGGGCAATTCGGAGATCTCCAACGAGGTGTCGAGTTCGGGATACCTGCAGCCAAATGCGACCAGGGCGATATAGACGATCACCAACAAGATCGAGGCGACATACAAGGTCGCCTCGCCGAAGGCGTCCTTCATCCAGCCGAGGCCGTAATAGACGATCGCCGTCAAAATGGCCATGCCGACGATCGTGAGGCAAAACATCATCAAGCTGCGAATTAAGTTCGGCGGGCTGCGCCGGGGCAGCCCCTTCATATCAGCCTTCAATGCTTCGAGATGGACGATGTAGACCAGCGCCACATAGGAAATCAGCGCCGGCAAGGCGGCGTGTTTGATGACTTCGACATAGGAGATGCCGACGTATTCAATCATCAGGAAGGCAACCGCGCCCATGACCGGCGGGGTGAGCTGCCCGTTGGTCGAAGACGCCACCTCCACCGCGCCGGCCTTTTCAGCCGAGAACCCGACCTTGCGCATCAAGGGGATGGTGAAGGTGCCGGTGGTCACCACATTGGCGATCGCGGAGCCCGAGACCAGCCCGGTCATGGCCGACGACACCACCGCCGCCTTGGCCGGCCCGCCCCGCATATGGCCCATCAGCGCGAAGGCGACGCGGATGAAATAGTTTCCCGCACCGGCCTTTTCCAACAACGACCCGAACATCACGAACAGGAACACCAGACTGGTCGAAACGCCGAGTGCGATGCCGAAGACCCCTTCGGTGGTCAGATAGTAGTGGGACATCGCCTTGTTGAGCGACGCTCCCTTCCACTGAATGACTTCCGGCGCCAGATGGCCGAAGAAGGTGTAACACATGAACACCGCCGCCACGACCATCAGCGGCGGCCCCAAGGCGCGTCGCGTGGCTTCGAGGATGACCGCCAAGCCGATCACGGAGACCACGATATCCATTTGCGTCGGCAGGCCGGGCCGATCGGACAGCTCGAGGAAAAAGAGGAACTGATAGCCGGTGCAAAAAGCGGCGACCAGGGCGATGACCCAGTCCTGAATGGGGATGTAATCGCGGGGCGAACGCTTGAGCGCCGGGAAGGCCAGGAAGGCGAGAAAAATAGCGAAGGCGAGATGGATCGACCGGGCTTCCGTGCTGTTGAAAATGCCGAACCTCAACATGAATGGCAGGGGCGAAGCCAACCACAGCTGAAAGCCGGCCCAGGCCAAGGGCACGTACCACAGAATTTTCGCCGAGATACCGCCCGGCGACCGTGCCCCGGTATCGGCCTCGGCGACAATGTCCATGGCCTCCTGACCGCCGGCATCCGGCTCCGTGCCGTCGATTTTATCGCTCATATTATCCCCAACCTTCGGATTTCATGGGAACTGCCCCGCCCCGCGAAACCTAGCGGTTCGTCACATTCCGATTTCGCTGAATTTCCTGATCGCGCCGGGATGCATCGGCACGGATTCTCCGTCGCTCTTCATGTCTTGCGGCCGCAATTGACGCAACGCCGGGTGAAGTCTCTTGAAGCGGTTGAAATTACCGACGACAGCCTGGACGATGTCGTAGGCCGTTGCGTCCGGCATGTCCTCGGAGACCACCGCGACCACCCGAACGCCGAAGGTTTTGACGGCGGCGTTCTGATTTTCATAACTCCCCGCTGGAATCTCGGTCACCGAGAAATAGGCCTTGTCCGCGACCAAATCGTCGATTTCGGCGCCAGCGATCTCGACCAATTCGGCATCGCAAAGCGCCATGGTCTTGGCCAAGCCGGCGTCGGGATGGGCGACGATCGCGACCATCGCCTGAATTCGGTCGTGGCACAGGGCCAGGGACTGTTCGGGGCCGGTCAGCTCGTCGGCGAGGGCAAAACTGTCGCGCGACCAACCCATGGCCGCCATCACTTGTTGCATGACCACCCGCTGGTCGGAGCCCGGAACTCCAATATTGACCCGCTTGCCCGCCAGGTCGGCGAGTTTCGAAATTCCCGCGTCGCGCCGGGCGACCACTGTGAACGGCTCGCCGTGGAGCAGCATCAGGATTCTGAGGTTCTCGAACCCGACGTCCATGAATTCGACCGGACCGCTGCCGGTGAACGCGTGATGAACCCAATCGGACGGAACGATGCCGATCTCGATCGCGCCATTGCGTACTTCGCCGAGAACCGCGAGCGGCTCGGCCGCGTGCCGGCCCTCAATGCGCTCGGTCTGGCAAGTCTCGCCCTCGATCGACTTGCTGATGGCGCGGCAGATCGCCCGCCCGAGATGGAAGTGCACCGGTGCTTCGTCGCCAGCGCCGATGATCACGTCGGCGGCGCGCACCCGGTCCGATGATCCCATGCCCGCGGCCGATATTGCGACCACGAACGCCGCAGCCAACGGAACCATGCCTGTTCTCATTGTTCTACCCCCAAGGCAACCCTGTCGCCCGGTCTCGAACGCGGCCCAAACAGCCTACTGTGCGAACCGGCGGCCGATCAAGGAGCGGAGGGTGGAGAAGCTTTCTCCGCGCTTCTCCACCCTTAACCCTTGCGTCCCGCTGCCCTGAGGTCTGCCCCCCGGCTAGCGGAATTTTGCGGCTACTCCCAACCGCGCTCCTTGTAGTACTTGGCGGCGCCGGCATGAAGCGGCGCGGAACGCCCGTTGTTGACCATATCGGTGTCCACTAGGTTCGCGAACGCCGGGTGCAGTTTCTTGAATTTGTCGATGTTATCGAACACCGCTTTAACCACTTGATAGACCGTGTTCTCGGGAGTTCCGGTCGAGGACACGAAGGTCGCACCGACACCGAATGTGGCGGTATCGTTCGGACTGCCCTTGTACATGCCAGCCGGAATCGTCGCCTTGAAATAGTAGGAATTGTCCGCCACCAACTTGTCGATGGCCGGACCCGAAACCTCAACCATCACCGCGTCGCAGGTGGTGGTGGCTTCTTTGGACAGGCCGTTGGGGTGCCCGACCAACCAGAACAAGGCGTCGATCTTGTTGTCGCACAGCGCGCCGGGAGTTTCCGCCGACTTCATCTGGGCGGCCAGCTTGAGATCGTCATTGGTGTGACCCATGGCCTTCCACATGACGTTCCAGGTGGCTTCCGTGCCCGAACCCGGATTGCCGATGTTGACCCGTTTGCCGACCAGGTCCTGAACCGTCTTGATGCCGGCGTCGGCACGCGCGATGATCGTCACGGGCTCGCCGTGAATTGCGAAGACCGCGCGAAGGTCCTCGAATGGCCCAGCATCGATGAAGGATTGCTTCCCGGTGCCATGGTAGGCGTGATACTGCCAGTCGGACTGGACGACGCCCATGTCGAGTTCGCCGGCGCGGATGGTGTTGAGGTTGTAGACGGAACCGCCCGTCGACTCTACCGAACAACGCACGCCGTGTTCTTTCCGGCCCTTGTTGACCAAACGGCAGATGGCGCCGCCGGTGGGGTAATACACACCGGTAATGCCGCCGGTGCCGATGGTGATGAAATTCTGCTGGGCGTTGACCGCGGTGCTACCGAGTCCAACCAGCCCGCCGGCGAGCAGCACGCCCGCCGCCACGCCGAATGCGGCGGATTTCAAAGCGATTGTTTTCATGAGTTTTTTGCCTCCCGATTCGATTTCAACTATCAAGGTGAACACCCGCGGACCCCGTGGGTTCATCGAGGCCCGAAGCGGCCGGGACCGGGAGGCCTCGATGAGGCCCGGCCCAATGTGCGGCCGCCGGTTCGCGCGACGGCGTCTTGGGCCGTCGAACAACCAGGTTGGATTCGGCGTCGAAACGCCGGAATTCGAGGTTGGCTGATTCTTGCGTCTCCCAATCATTGCTTCCGGTGCTTTTGCCCGCACCGTATCGCAGTTACCACTTGAACACGGATCGCAGGGGAAATTCCACCCCGATCGTACGTCTGTTAACAATTTTCTGCCGCCGAGCCTTGGCGCGTCCTGGGCCCGAGCCGCTCGAAGCAGGGTCAAAAAGGGATTGTTTCCGCGCCTCAACCCTCTGTGATCGCGGTCGCGGCATCGATTGCTTCGCCGAGTCGCTCGACGATGGTGTCCAGCTGGTCGGTTCCGACAATGTAGGGTGGGGCGAGCAGGACATGGTCGCCCTTTGTGCCGTCGATAGTGCCGCCGCCAGGGTAGCACATCAATCCGCGCGCCATGTCGTCGGCCCGGACTCGGGCAAATATCTTGCGCGCCGGGTCGAAGGGCGCGCGGCTGCTGCGCTCGGCGACCAACTCGAGGCCGAGAAACAGGCCGCGGCCACGGATGTCACCGACGTGATGATGGTTGCCGAAGCGCGCTTCCAGGCGGGTGCGCAGGGCGGCACCTTGCTCGCGCACCCGGTCCAGAAGGCCCTCGTCCTCGATCGTGCGCTGCACCGCCAGCCCGGCCGCGCAGGCGGCCGGATGGCCAATATATGTAAAGCCGTGCTGGAAGAACCCGCTGCCCGAGGCGATCGCCTCGGAAATGCGTTCGGCGACCAGGGTCGCGCCGATCGACTGGTAGCCCGCGCCCAGGCCCTTGGCGCAGGTCAAAAGGTCGGGCGCCACGCCGTCCTGCTCGCAGGCGAACAGCGTGCCGGTCCGACCCATGCCGCACATGATTTCGTCGAAGATCAGCAGCACTCCGTACTGGTTACATATTTCACGGATGCGCTTGAAGTAGCCGGCCACGGGAGGCACCGCGCCCGAGGTTGCGCCGACCACCGGTTCGGCGATGAAGGCGGCGACGGTCTCGGGGCCGAGGCGCAGGATCTCCGCCTCCAGCTCGTCGGCGGCGCGCCGTCCAAAGGCCTCGTCGGTC
>CAXMQD010000066.1:0-13421 GCA_964194965.1 uncultured Acidimicrobiia bacterium
CGCCAGGAGCCCACCTTTGCGGAGGTGCGCGAGGAACTGGCCGAGGAAGTCGCCCTGCGGATCGCGATCGACAGCATGGTCGCGATCGCGAACCAGCTCGACGACGAGCTCGGCGCTGGCGCCTCCCTGGACGAAGCCGCCCGGGCGCTCGGCCTGACGGCGCGCCGGATCGAGGCCATCGACCGCCAAGGCCGGGACTCGGCCGGCGAGCCGGTCGCCGAGCTGCCCGCCGGCGCCTTCCTGGAGCTGGCCTTCGAGACCGAGACCGGCCGCGAGAGCCTGCTCACCGAAACCGCGGACGGCGACTATTTCATTCTTCGGGTCGACAGCGTGACCCCGGCCCAGATCCGCCCGCTCGGAGAGGTTCGCGCGGAGGTGACCGAGCTGTGGCGCGGCTCTCAGCGCGCCAAACTGGCGCGGGAAAAGGCCGAGGCCCTGGCGGCGCGGATCGGGGTTGGCAACGAGTTCGAAATCATCGCCACCGAAGCCGGCCTGACGGTCTCCCAGACCCAGCCGATCACCCGCTTCGAAACCGCGGTCGAGAATACGCCCTCCCCGGCGCTCGCCGCCAAGCTGTTCCAGATCGGCATCGGCGAGGTGACCACGGCGGCCGCGGCCCAGGGACACCTGGTCGCCAAGCTGACCGAAGTGGTGGCGGCCGATCCCGATTCCGATCCGGACGCCGTGGCGGCGGTGCGGGAAAGCCTGGTCGGCACCCTGCAGAGCGACCTCCTGGAACAGTTTCTGGCCACCATGCGCGGTGAATACGGCGTCCAAATAAAAGACCAAGCGCTCGCCGAGCTGCTCGCATCCTTCTGATTCCATGAAGCCGGCCTCCGCCTACCCGGATTTCGCGGCCGCCTACGACGCGAAACGGCCGCAGGTGGTCTGGACCACCCTGGTGGCAGACTTGGATACCCCGGTCTCGGCCTTCATGAAGCTGAGCGCCGGCCAGCCCGACGCCTGCGTCTTCGAGTCGGTCGAGGGCGGCGCCGTGATCGGCCGCTACTCCTTCCTCGGCATCAAGCCGGACGTGGTCTGGCGCTGCTTCGGCGACCGCGCCGAAATCGAGCGGCGCAGGGCCGCGGGCCCTGGCTTCAAGTCCGGCGGCCTCGAGTCCGGCGGCTTCGAGCCGGCCGGAACCGGCGCGCTCGCCAGCCTGCGGGCGCTGATCGAGGAGTGCCGTATCGACTTACCGGCCGAGCTGCCGCCCATGGCATCGGCGTTGATCGGTTACATGGGTTACGACACGGTACGCCTGATGGAGCGCCTGCCGGACGCCAACCCGGACGTGCTCCAGGTGCCGGACGGCATGTTCATGCGCCCGACCGTGATCGCGGTTTTCGACCGGCTCGAGGACATGATGACTTTGGTGACCCCGGTCTGGCCAGACCCGGCGCAAGACGCCCGCGCCGCCTACGACGCCGCGCGGTCGCGCTTGGCCGAGGCGGTCGCCGATTTCGAACGGCCGCTCTCCTTCCAACGCGATTCGACCGTGCCCGAGGCGGCGGCGGTCGCGCAGGATCCAGCGTCCAACGTCACCCGCGCCGAGTATCACGCCATGGTCGAGAAGGCGAAGGAATACATCCGCGCCGGCGACGCCTTCCAAATCGTGCCCAGCCAGCGGTTCCGGGTACCGTACCGCCTGCCGCCGTTTTCGCTCTACCGGGCGCTGCGCCGGCTCAACCCTTCGCCGTTTCTGTTCTTCCTCAATATCGGCGGGTTCTCCATCGTCGGCTCGAGCCCGGAAATTCTGGTCCGGGTGCGTGGGCAGACCGTGACCATCCGCCCGATCGCCGGCACCCGGCCGCGCGGCAAGACCCCGGCCGAGGACCAAGCACTGGCCGAAGAGCTCCTAGCCGATCCCAAAGAGCGCGCCGAGCATCTGATGCTGCTCGACCTCGGGCGCAACGACGTCGGCCGGGTCGCCAAGGTCGGCACGGTGCGGGTCACCGAGGAATTCATCATCGAGCGCTACAGCCACGTCATGCACATCGTCTCCAATGTCGAGGGCGAACTCGACCCGGCCATCGATGCGCTCGGCGCGCTGATCGCCGGCTTTCCCGCCGGCACGGTCTCGGGCGCGCCCAAGGTGCGGGCCATGGAGATCATCGACGAGCTGGAGCCGGAGCGGCGCGGCATTTACGCCGGTGCGGTCGGTTACTTCGGCGCCAACGGCGACATGGATACCTGCATCGCGCTGAGGACCGCCGTGGTCAAGGACGGGGTCATGTATGTCCAGGCTGGCGGCGGCGTGGTCGCCGACAGCGACCCCGAATCCGAATACCAGGAAACCCAAAACAAGGCCCGCGCCCTGATCCGCGCCGCCGAGGAAGCCATCCGCTTCGCCGGCCAAAACGGCTAGCGCGTGCCGCCACGGTATTTCCCGCTTGCGCGCGACCGCTTCGAGGCGGCAGCCTAGGGCCTATCGGTTTCACACCATTCCTTTGGGGGCAACATGCGCACCATCCTCCGGTCGAGCGCAGAGGTTCAGGGCGTGCTCTGCATCGTTATGGGCATGGTCGTGCTGTCGCTGCAGGACTCGCTCATCAAATGGATGAGCGGCGATTACCCGCTGCATCAAATCGTGTTTATCCGCTCCTGCATCGCGATTGTCGTAACCGTCTACTTCGCCCATCTGGAAGGCGACATCCGTCTGCTGCGGACCCGGCACCTCTCGCTGCAACTGGTCCGCGGCCTGCTGATGGTCATGGCCAACATCTGCTATTTCCTGGCGCTCGCCGCCATGCCCCTGGCCGAGGCGGCGGCGATATTCTTCGTTGCGCCGCTATTCATCACGGTGCTCTCGGTACCGTTCCTGGGTGAGCGAGTCGGGCCCTGGCGCTGGGCCGCCGTATTCGCCGGCATGGCCGGGGTCGTGATCATGCTGCGGCCCGGTGAGGGCCTGCTCGAAATCGCCGCGCTGCTGCCGATCGGCGCGGCGCTGTGTTATGCCATGATGCAGATGCTCACACGGCGCCTCGGGGGCAGCGACCGGGCCTCTACCCTCGCATTCTACATTCACATCTGCTTCATCGTCGTGGGCGCGGGTTTCGGCCTGATCGCCGGTGACGGCCGCTTCGCCACGGGCGGCCATCCGAGTCTGGAATTTCTGCTGCGCGCCTGGACCTGGCCCGGCGCCTTCGACGCGTTTCTGATGCTGTCCTGCGGCTTGCTGATCGCCGTCGCTGGATACCTGCTGTCCCAGGCCTACCGCATCGCCGAGGTCAATCTGCTGGCGCCCTTCGAGTACACGGCGCTGCCGTTTGCGGTGCTCTGGGGCGTGCTGTGGTGGGGCGACTGGCCGGACGCCACCGCGTTCCTGGGCATCGCGCTCATTGCCGGCGCCGGGCTGTTCGTGTTCTACCGCGAGACCCTGCACGGCCATCTGGTCGCCGCTCGCCGCCCCCTGCCGCGGGACCGGTAGTAGCGCGCTCTAAGACCTCAATAGAGGCCGAAGTGGCGGCGTGACACCGTCGGGCGGCGGGACTTCGAAGGTATTGAGGATCATCGACACCGCCGTGTAGTAGCCCGCCAGCATGGTCAACTCGATGACCGCCTCCTGGCCGAGAACCTCGACCGCCTTGGCATAAGTATCGTCGCCGACCGCGTGGGTTTCATGCAGTTCGCGGCAGAAAGTGTAGACGATGGTTTCCTCTGGGCTCGCCAGGACCGGCGGCGTGCCCTCGGCGATGGCCGCGATGACGGAGTCGTCGAGGCCTTCCCCACGGGCGATGCGGGCGTGGGCATGCCACTCGAACTGGGCGGACCAGAACCGCGCCGCGACCAGGATTGCCAACTCGCGGAGCTTGCCGGGCAGGACGCCGTCGAAGCGCAGGCGGGCGCCCAGTTCCTGCAGCGGATCGCCGGCCGCGGGGCACAGCACCATCGCCTCCATCGGCCCGCCAACCCGGCCCCTCGGTCCACTCATTATCTTGTCGTAGAGCGCCTTCCGCCCACCGCTCAGCGCGGTGGGATCTAGCGGTGGCAGCCTTCTCATGATCCAGTCCTTCGTGTTGCGGTGGCGATCAACCGATGCGGCAGGTTTTGCCGCCGTCGACGGGCAGCGCCACCCCGGTGATGAACTTCGCCTCGTCGCTGGCCAGGAACAGGGCCGCGTAGGCAACATCCCAGCCGGTGCCCATCTTGCCGAGCGGTACCTTGGCGTCGCGCTCGGCGGCGACCTCGGCGCGCGGCCGGCCCCAGGCCTCGGCGCGCCGGTCGACCGCCATCGGCGTGTCCATCACCCCCGGCAGGCTGACGTTGGCGCGCACGCCGTATTCGGCGTTCTGGATGGCAAGCTGCTTGGTCATGGCGATCATCGCCGCCTTGGTCGCCTTGTAGGTGACCCAGGGGTAGTCTTCGATCGCCGCGGTCGAGGAGATGTTGAGAATCGCGCCGCCACCCTGGGCGCGCATGATCGGCAGGGCGTGTTTGCAGGCATAGACCACCGAGCGCAGGTTGACCGCCACGATGCGGTCGAAGGCCTCGGTCTCGATTTCGGTGATCGGCGCGTCGCCGCCCTCGACCGAAATGCCGACGTTGTTGTGCAGGATATCGAGGCGCCCGTAGCGCGCGGTACAGGCCTCGATCGCGGCCCGGACCGCCGCTTCGTCGATGACGTCCGCCGCCACGGCAGTCGCCTCGCCGCCGTCCGCGCGGGCCAGCGCCGCGGTCTCCTCGGCGGCCTCCAGGTGGCGGTCGACGGCCAGGACCTTCGCGCCCTCGCGCGCGAACAGGAGCGCCGCCGCCCGGCCGTTGCCGATGGCGTCCGTCACCCCCGGCGCCTGGCCGGCGCCGATCACGATGGCGACCTTGTCCTTAAGCCGCATGGCTTGATCCTTTCGGTAGCAGGGACCGCGTTTACGATATTCCTTTTAGATCGGGAGACCCGGTCCGAGCAACCGGGATGGCCGGAGCGATTCTGTCGCATCGCCAGCCGGCGGCCGCCCGGCCGGCCGCGGCCAGGCGCGTGTCTCTGCCGGCCAAGTCGTGGCGAATGTAACCTCGGTCATCGGTCGATACCTCTCTCTATCCGGAATTGACGTTGATCCAAACTTAGGGGCGCCGCGTTTCCGGCTTTTGTCGCAAGAGAGGTTTTTGTTTTCGGTTCGGTAACAGTGAAGGAGGTTTAGACCTCCGCTCCGGCGGTGCCTTCGTCCAATAGCGGCGCCAAGGCGGCCGCCGTGTCCTTGCCGGCGACCACGGGCACGAACTCGATCTCGACCAGGTCGCGCCACCTGGCGGTCCAGACCTGGAGCAGGGTAACGTCGTCGCACTCCACGATCATGAAACAGCGGTCGCAGTTGGCCTCGACCCAGCTATGGTGGAACACCAAGCCCTCGGGTGTCATGCGCCCCCGGTCCCGGAATCGGCGGTAGGCCGGCAGCGCGTCGCAGTCCTTGAAATGCTCGATGACCATGAACAGCATGTGATTCCTCCCCTCACTCCACCGGCGTCAGCCAGCCGTGATTGTTTTCGTGTTCGCCGCGAACGATGGCCAGGAAGCGCTCCTGCACCCGGCGCGTCACCGGGCCCATCCGCCCCTCGCCCACTTCGATCTTGTCGACGCTGCGGATTGGGGTGATTTCGCTCGCGGTGCCCGAGAAGAACAGCTCGTCGGCGGCGTAGAGCAACTCGCGCGGCATCACGGTCTCGCGCAGCGGAATGTCCAGGTCCTGGGCGAGCTGGATTACCGAGGCCCGGGTAATCCCTTGCAGGTTACTGCCTTCGATGAGCGGGGTCAGCAATTCGCCGTGCATCACCGCAAAAAGATTCTGGCCGCTGCCCTCGCTGATCGCGCCCGAAGTGGTCAGCGCGATCCCCTCCGCGTAGCCGTTGGCCTGGGCCTCGAGCTTGATGAGCTGGGCGTTGTTGTAGTGACCGGCCGCCTTGGCCATGCCCGGAAAGGTGTTGCCGTGAGCGCGCTGCCAGCTCGAGACGCCGACGTCGACGCCGTTTTCGAGTGCGTCCTTGCCCAGGTAGGCGCCCCAGGGCCAGGCCGGCACGTAGGTCTCGATCGGGCTGCCGATCCCGTCCATCACCATGGAGCCGTAGCCGCGCAGGACCATGGGCCGGATGTAGCAGGAGCTGAGATTATTCTTGCGCACCACCGCCCGGCAAACCTCGATCAACTCGGCCTCCGAATAGCCCGGCTCCATGCGGTAGATGCGGCAAGAGTCGCGCAACCGGCGCAGGTGCTCGGGCAGGCGAAAGATAGCCGGGCCGTCCGGCGTCTCGTAACAGCGGATGCCCTCGAACACCGAGGAGCCGAACTGCACCGCGGTCGAAAGCAGGTGCAGCGTCGCCTCGGCCCAGGGCACGAAACTGCCGTTCTTCCAGATCCACTCCGATTCACCGTACGTCGCGCTCATGGTATCGCGCTCCCGTTGTTGGTCACCACCACTCTAGGTCATTTTTAGATTGGACGGCGTTCATAATGACCGCCGGCAGAATTGCGGTTGGCTACCGGACCGCCGTATCGCCACCGGTGTCAATTCGGGCCCGGGCTTCCGCGGGTCCCGACTCGACATAGGTGTACTCGATCTTTTTGAAGTCACCGTACAGCACGCGCAAATATGCCTCTGATTGGTTCGGGCAGGAAAACTCGGCGCCCAGAAATGGCACCGTCGATGTCGGCAGCACGATCTCCTGCTGCACGCCGTAACCCCCGCTCTGGGCGGCCGGCATGGCGCCCTTGTGGCTGCGCCTTCGGAGCACTGCGTCACCGTGGCTGATCGCCGGTCGGTAAATCGCTATATCGGCCCGAATTTCGCCGCGCAGGCGATTGCGTTCCCACCGGAAGGGCCATCGTTTCGGCGGATCGAAGGAGACCGAGACGAAGTCTTTGTTCTCGAAAGGGTCGACAAAGTAACCATCCCGCGCGCCACGTTCGGCGAGCCCGGCCGCCAACCTCTCCCAGGTCATATCACCGTCGAGCAGAACCGATATGTCGATGTCGTCCTCCCATTCGAGAAGCGCTCCCTGCTCCCTCACGGCCCCCAGAAGACTGCCCCCCTCCAGCCAGTGCACCACTCCGATGTCGCGCAAGGAGGCGGCAACATGATGGCAAAGATCCTTCATATGCTCACGGCAGCAGGGCGCAGTGTTGAGGCCGAGACGGTTGACGTAAAGATTAAACGGACAAGGCGGTGTCGATTTTCCGCAACCTCTCCAACTTACGGTGTCCTTCGATAGCACCAATTCGCGGATGCCATGGCGCCGTCGGAACGCCGCGAGATCGCCCTTCGCCTGGGTCTCTAGGACCGATAGGTCGCGATCGTTCAAGGAATACAGCCGGCGCCGTCGGCCGGTCCAACGCAGGCGAAGGAACCACGTCAGTTCGATGGCCATGGCGGTCGCCAGGACCGCCTGGAGCGTGAGGTTGGGGATGGCAATGCCGGCAAGGAGGGCCGGGCCGAGCAGCCACAGTCCCGCGTCGTCGCCGTGTTTTGCCAAGAATTCGACCATGCGGGAGGCCAGTCGGGAGGCCGGTCGGAAAGCGATTGCCGGGGCCGCGATAATGTAAGCCATGACGACGACGAAGCCGATCGAAATGGCCAAGGCGGTGCGGTCGAGGCCATCGGGCGACAGCGCCACCAGCGCGACCGTAAAGGACGCCAGAACTCCGGTCGTCAAAGATTCAAACAAGCTGGGCGACAGCCAGTTCCGTGAAAATCTCAAGAGGCGGACGAAGGATAGATATGTCGCCGTGTACAAAGCGGCGGCGGTCAACGCAACGATCACCTGGGCGGTCGGTGATGCTTCGAGACCGATCACAGTTGTTGTGTCTCACCTCGCACCATGTTCCGTTCAATCGTCATGGCTGCGCGGCGGCGCCCCTCGGCCGGCTGGATGCGCGGCAAGACTTCGTTATTGGCGCGATCGATGTCGGCGGCAAAGTCGATCTCGATCCAAGGCCGGCCGGTGATGTCCTCGAATGCGAAGGTGCCGCGTGGCGAGGTCAGCAGCACATCGCGAATCGTCTCCTCATAGGGCTCCTGACGGCGCCCCTGGCGCAGGTAGAGCTGGGTCTGAGCGATGATCCTCTCGGCCACCTCGGCAGACAACTTGAAAAATCCGACCGACTCGCCGCAAAAATCGAAATCGGCGCTCAGCCATTTGCGGAACTCGATAATCTCGCCATCCCGGACGCATACTTTGACGGGCTCATCGCCCGAATCGAAATCACGATCGAGGAGCAGGCAGTTTTGGTGACGCGAATCGACCAGGCGAGCGACCAAATCTTCGTGGTAGAGGACATCGGCGTCCATCAAGAGGATCGATTCTCCGCAGCACAGTTCGTCGCGCAGGGCCCACAAGGTGACGATATTGCCCTCTTCAAAATCTTTGTTGAAAACCGTTCGCACAAAATCCTGTGCCCCTAACGCAACGATCTGCCGCTCGATTTCGTGGTGGTGATAACCAACGCCGAGCACCAGCTCCTCTATGCCGAGTCGTTTTAGAATTTCGATATGGTGCTGCAGTAAAGATTTCCCGCCGAAGCGGAGCAAAATCTTCGGTGGTTGTTTCGTAGCCGTAAATCCAAGCCGGGCACCGATCCCGGCCGCCAACATAACTACCTTCATATATCATGCTCCACAGCACCGCCCTCTCACGGCGACGACAAGCCAGCGCCGCCAGAGCTGCCGGGCAGCGTGGCGCGCCAAACCTTCCTCGACGAGTTGGGACGCATTGGTACGGAAAGATCGCGGCAGTATAACCGACAACGTCCCGTTTGGCTAATCTCGGCCGATGGAGCAGAGCAAGGCAGCTCCTTCGGGCTCACCAACACAAGGGAGACAATGGTTTATCGGTGGGTCATCATGGACGGAGCCACGGAGGCCCCAAGCCTATATTCGCGAATTTGGGTGGAGTATTCCCTATCAGGCCAAACAGCGTTCGAGGCGGCTTTGCGCGAGCTCCAACGCCGCACATTCAACTCAGCGGGAGGAATCGACCAACTCAGCGGGAGGAATCGACGAATTGGGCTTCTGGGCCCCGGCGGTGCTGGACGATGGCGCTGACCGGCACGATGGCGAAGCCGCGGGCGCGCGCCTCGGGCAACCAGCGGACCAGCACGTCGAGCGTGGCGCGGTGCGGATGGCCGATTCCGATCGCGCTGCCGCGGCGTCGCGCGACCGCTTCGAGGTGGGCGAACTGGCGCGCGATCGCGGCCCGGTCGTTCCACTCATTGTCGAGGAAGACATCGCGCGCCGCGTAGGGCACACCGGCGCGCTTGGCCATGCCGACGCCCACGCTGGCGCTGGAAGTCATCGAATCGAGGAACAGCAGCCCGCGCGCGCGCAACGCGGCCATGACCGGGGCCATGCCCGCGCGCGATGCGGTGAAGCGGCTGCCCATGTGGTTGTTGACGCCGACGAAACCCTCGAAGCGGCCCAGGCCCCAGTCCAGCCGGCGCGCGAGCTCGGCCGGCGCCAGTTCGGCGCGCAGCACGTTGGGACCGGGGTTGTAGGTTGGATCGCGCGGCGCCATGGGCATGTGGAGCATGAGTTCGTGGCCGGCACGGCGTGCCCGGGCGGCCATGCGTGGCAGCCCCTCGGCGTAGGTCATGAAGGCTAGCGTCAACGGCGCCGGCAGCGCGATCGCGCGGTTCGTGCCGGCCCGGTTGAGGCCGAGGTCGTCGAGCACCACCGCGATCATCGGCTGCGCGCCGGTCGCCGCCACCGGCACGGCGTAACGCTGCCACGCCGGGCGCCTGTCTTGGTCCAGCTCCGGCGGGCTCGGCAGCGGCAGGTCCGCTTGCTCGGCGCCGGCCGGCGCCGCGGGACCGCCCAAGGCCGGACCGGCCGCGGTTTCCTGAGGCTCTATGTTGAGCCGGGCGAGCAAGGCCTCACGGGCGTCCGGCGCTGGCGGGTTGCGGGCGGTGTCGGATACCGCCCCCAGAACGCCGCCAAGCAACTGCCGCTGGTCCTCGGATAGGGCGGCCCGCGGCCCAGGGGCAACAAGTAACGGGAGCGGCGCCGCAACCGGCGGCAAAACGACGTGCTGGCCGGTCGTCTGGGTTGGAGCGATCCGGACAGTTCCGCTTCGCGCCGGCGCCGCGTCGGCGGTCTTGCCCACCAAGGGAATGGCAGCCGACAGTCCGGCCGCGTCGGCCAGTTCCCCACTCAATGCCATGTAACCACCGGCAACCCCGCCGAGGAGAACGAAGGACAGGCCGGAACCGGCCAATATGCCGAATCTCCTGCGCCGCTCACGCCTCCGGGCCGCCGCGCTTTCGCGGGCGCGGGCGCGGGCTTCGTCGATCGCTTTGCGGTATGCCGGCTGTTCGAATGTCGCCATGTTTTCGGCCCAATATCGATTCGGAGCCAGAATACACGGACTGCCCCCTGCCCCCAACGGCTCCGGAGCATTTAGCCCGATGCGCCTTGCTGATTTATTAACGCCTGTTCCGGGGCGCCCGGCCCGGGCCTCAGGTCCCCGTCCTTTAGCCCCGGCCTCAGTCCCCAGCCGCACCCGCCAGGTCGTCGAGAATCGGGCAGTCGGGCCGGTCATCGCCGTGGCAGCGTTCCATCAGATCGGTCAGGGTGTCGCGCATGCCGCCCAACTCGGCGATTTTTCGATCGATGTCTTCGACGTGGCGCCCGGCCAGGGCCTTGACCTGGGCGCTGTGACGGTCGGTATCGCGCCACAGCGCCAGGAGCGCGCCGACCTCTTCGACCGTAAAGCCAAGGCTGCGCGCGCGCTGGATGAATCGCAGGGTCCGCAGGTCGCGCTCGCCATAGAGGCGGTAACCCGAGTCGCTGCGGCTTGCGGCCTGGATCAGGCCGATGCTTTCGTAGTAGCGGATCGCCTTGGCTGAAACGCCCGACTTATCCGCGACGGTGCCGATCTGCATGACCGAACCTCCCTATTCCTCCAATACCCGGCGCGGATCGTAACGCCGGAGCGCTAAAGAGTTGGTGACCACGCTGACCGAGGACAGCGCCATGGCCGCGCCGGCGATCACCGGACTGAGCAGCCCGATGGCCGCCAGCGGTACCCCGATGGTGTTGTAGATGAAGGCCCAGAACAGGTTCTGGCGAATCTTGGAATAAGTCTTGCGGCTCAGCGCCACGGCCTCGACGACCAGGCGCGGGTCGCCGCGCATGAGCGTCACGCCGGCGGTGTGCATGGCGACGTCGCTGCCGTCACCCATGGCGATGCCGATATCGGCGGCGGCCAGCGCGGGGGCGTCGTTGACCCCATCGCCGACCATGGCCACACCCTTGCCCTCGGCGCGCAGCCGCTGCACCTCGGCGGCCTTGTCCCCGGGCAACACCTCGGCCAGCACGCGGTCGATGCCGAGCTCGGTGGCGACCGCCTCGGCGACCCGGCGGTTGTCGCCGGTAAGCAGCACGGTATCGATGCCCAGGCGGTGCAATCCGGCGACCGCCTCCTTGGCCCCCGGCTTGATAGTGTCGCCCAACGCCATGGCGCCCAGCAGGCGCGCGGGTTCACCCAATTCCGCGATCCAGATCACGCTCAAGCCCTGCCGCTCCAGGTCCTCGGCGCGGGATTCGAGCGCGCCGGTCTCGACCCCGGTCTCCGCCATCAGGCGGCGGCTGCCGATGCGTAGGCGCCGGTCTCCGACACGTGCCGCGATGCCGCGCCCGGTCAGGGCCTCGAAATCCTGCACCGGCGCCAGCGTCAGGCCGTCGGCCTCGGCACGTTCCAGGACCGCGCGCGCGAGCGGATGCTCGCTGCCCTGCTGGGCCGCGGCGGCCAACTCGAGCAGTTCCCTGTCCCCTGTTCTCTCGACCTGAAGAATCTCCCGCAAAGCAGGCCGGCCACGGGTCAAGGTTCCGGTCTTGTCGAGAACCACGGTGGTCAGGTCGCGGGCGCGTTCCAATGCCTCGGCGTCCTTGATCAGAATGCCGCGCCGCGCCGCCATGCCGGTGCCGGTCATCAGGGCGGTCGGGGTCGCCAGGCCCAGCGCGCAGGGGCAGGCAATGACCAGCACCGCGACCGCATTGAGCAGCGCCGTGCTGAGCTCCGCGCCGAGCGCCAGCCAGGTGACGAAGGTGATCAACGCGATCGCGACCACGACCGGCACGAAGATCGCGCTGATGCGGTCGACCAGGCGCTGCACCGGCGGTTTGGAGGCCTGGGCCGACTGCACCAGATCGATGATCTTGGCGAGCATCGATTCGGCGCCGACCGCGGTGACCGCGACCCGCAACAGCCCGGCGCCGTTGATCGACCCGCCGGTGACTTGGTCGCCGGGGTGTTTATCGACCGGCATGGATTCGCCGGTGAGCATTGATTCGTCGGCCTGGCTATCGCCGCTCAGAATGCCGCCGTCGGCCGGTACGCGCTCGCCTGGGCGGATCACCGTCACGTCGCCGGCGCGCAGCTCATCGAGCGCCACCTCGACCACCTTGCCGTCGCGCTCCACGCGCGCGGTCTCGGGCCGGAGCTGCATCAGCGCGCGAATCGCCGCCGAGGTCTTGCGTTTGGCCCGGGTTTCGAGCACTCGGCCGAGCAGCACCAGGGTGATGACCGCGGCCGAGGCTTCGAAGTAGAGCTCGGCCGCGCCAGCGCTCAACATCTCCGCGCCCATGGCGAGGGTCAGCACCGCGCTCAGCCCGTAGGCCGCCGAAGTGCCGAGCGCGACCAAGAGGTCCATATTGCCGGTCCGCGCCTTGAGCGCCGGCCAGGCGGCCTTGTAGAAACGCCAGCCCGCCCAGAATTGCACCGGTGTGGCGAGCGCGAACTGGACCAGCGGCGGCAGCATGACGTCGACCCCGACAAACGGCAGCACCATCTGGGCGACCAGCGGTAGGGTCAACGCGATCGCCGCCCCGAGCACGATTAAATCGCGCCGCAGCGCCGCGGCATGGGCCCGCTCCTCGGCTTCGACGTCGACCGTGGGCTCGGCGCGGCGGGCGCCGTAGCCGGCGGCCTCGACCGCGCCGACCAGGGCCGCCTCGCCGGGCGCGGTTTCATCGGAAGCGCCGGCGCGCCATTCCACGCGGGCGCGCTGGGTCGCTAAATTGACCGTGGCATCGGTGACGCCGGGCACCGCCCGGAGCGCCTTCTCGACCCGGTACACGCAGCTCGCACAAGTCATGCCGTCAATGGCGAAGTCGAGCGTTGCGGCGCCTTCGAGCGGCGCCTTAAGCGCGGGTTTCGGTTTCGGCGCGGTTTCTACGGCTGGCGCCGGCCCGCCGACCCAGGGCTGGGCCTGGTAGCCAGCCCCCGTCACCGCCGCGATCAAGGATTCGGTCTCTGCGGACCCCGTAACCGCCGCATGCCCGGCGGTATGATCGACCGCCGCCGAGGCTACCCCCGGCACCGACTCCAACGCCTTGGTCACCCGCCCGGCGCAGCCGCCGCAGGTCATGCCGGCGACCGCCAGCTCGATGGTATCGACGGCCGCGCGTTCGGGTCTGTCGGCGCTCAGGGGCTGGGTCGCG
>CAXMQD010000067.1:0-5757 GCA_964194965.1 uncultured Acidimicrobiia bacterium
TAGAGGTAACGCTTCTCCATACGAAGGGTATCGATCGCCCGGTAGCCGACGTTGGCGATGCCGAACTCGGCGCCCGCGCCCGAGAGCGTCTCGTAGAGATGGCTGGCGTAATCGCTCGGCACGTGCAGCTCGTAGCCGAGCTCGCCGACATAAGTGAGCCGCAGCGCCAGCACCGGCGCGTAGCCGATGCGAAGCTCGGCCGCGGTCATGAATGGGAACGCGGCGTTGCTAACATCGCCCCCGGGGCCCTCCGCGACCTTCTCGAGCACCGCGCGCGAGTCCGGTCCGCAGAGGTTGATCACCGAGTTGGCCGGGGTCACCTCGCGGAACGAAACCGAGCCGTCGTTCGGCATGTGACTCTGAATCCAGCCGCCGTCTCGCACCCCGAAGCCGCTGCCGGTGACGATGTAGAATCGGTCTTCGTCCAGCCGCGTGATGGTCAAGTCGGCCTCGATTCCGCCACGCTCGTTGCACAGTTGGGTGTAGACGACCGCCCCCGGCGGCTTGTCGAGATCGTTGGCGGCGAGCCCTTGCAGGAAGCGGAAGGCGCCGGGCCCGGAGATCTCGAACTTGGAGAACGAGCTCACATCGATGAGCGCGACCCGCTCGCGCACCGCCCGGTGCTCGGCGCCGACCTGCTCGAACCAGTTGGGACGTTCGAAGGACGGCCGGTCTTCCGGCTCGACACCGGCGGGCGCGAACCAGTTGGGCCGCTCCCAGCCGAACTTGGAACCAAACACCGCGCCCTTGTCCTTCAGGGCGCCGTAGAGCGGCGAGCGCCGGGCGCCGCGGCCGGATCGCATCTCCTCCGCTGGCCAGTGAATCTTGTAGTAGCGGCCGTAGCTCTCCACCGCGCGCGCGTGGAGATAGCGGGTGCCCGCGTGATGCGGGCCGAAGCGCCGGATGTCGAAGGCCCAGAGATCCATGCCCGGATCGCCCTCGGCGATCCATTGGGCGAGCGCGCGGCCGGCGCCGCCGCAGGCCGCGATCCCGGCGGTGAAGCCGCAGGCGACGAAAAAGTTATCGAGCCCCGGCGCCCGGCCCATGATCGGTTCGCCGTCGGCGGAGACCGGAATCGGGCCGTTGATTAGGTTGCGCACGCCGAGCTGGTTGAGCGCCGGGACGCGTTCGGCGGCGGGCAGCGCGATCTGCTCGAAGCGCTCGAAGCTGGACTCCAGCAACTCGCGCGCGAAACCCGGCGGAATGCCGTCCGGGCAGAACGGCGGCGCATCGTCCTCCCACCCGCCGATGGCGAAGCCACCGACCTCGGGCTTGAGATAGAAGTTCCGGTCCGGGTCGCGCAGGCTCGGCAGATCGGCCGGCAGGTCGGGCAGTTTCTCGGTCACCATGTACTGGTGCTCGACCGCCGCCGCCGGGATCGCCACACCGGCGAGCGCACCCAACTCGCGGGCCCACATGCCGGCCGCGTTGACCACCACCCCGGCCCGAATCGTGCCGTGGTCGGTGACCACCTGGGTGACCCGGCGGTTCTCGACCACCAGGTCGGTGACCCGCACACCCTCCTGGATCTCGACCCCACCCTGGCGCGCACCCTTGGCCAGCGCCTGGGTCAGGCTGCTCGGGTCGATGTAACCATCGCTCGGGATGTAGGCAGCCCCGACCACGCCCTCGGTGGTCATCAACGGAAACAGCTTTTTCGCTTCTTCGGCGGAGACCAGATGCAGCTCGAATCCGAAGCTGCGCGCGGTGGTCGCGGTGGCACGAATTTCGCGCCAGCGGTCTTCGGACGACGCCAGCCGTAACGAGCCGACCGGCTTCCAGTCGGTCGCCTGCCCGGTTTCCGCTTCGAGCCGCCCATAAAGCTCGACGCTGTCCTGCATCAGGCGGGTCAAGTTGCGGGTGCCGCGCAACTGTCCGACCAAGCCGGCGGCGTGCCAGGTCGCACCCTGGGTCAGGCCGGCCTTCTCGAGCAGCAGCACGTCACGTTTGCCCAGTCGCGCCAAGTGGTAGGCGATCGAGCAGCCCACCGCCCCGCCGCCGATGATGACGATTTCCGCGCTGTCTCTCATTCAAGCTTTCACCCGGGCCATCTTGGGGTCGTAGAGCGTGTGTCGATGAATGCGGCAGGGATAACGTTTCGTCGCGACCTCGAGTTCGTAGTCGCCGCCGTACAGAAAATCATCGTCGACGCCGTCGGGGTTGCGGACATAACCGTAACCGATGTTGGTCGCCATGGTGTAGCCCCAACCGGCGCTGGTCAGCCAGCCGACCCGCCGGCCGGCGCGGTAGAGGGTCTCGCGGCCGAGCAGCACCACGTCCGGATCGTCGAGGGTGAAGCAGGCCAGGCGCTTGGTCAGGGACCGGCCCTGTTGGGCGGCCAAGGCTTCGCGGCCCTGGAAGGGGATGTTCTTCTTGAGCTTGACCGCCCAGCCCAGGCCGGCCTCGAAGGGCGTGTAGTCGGGGCCGATGTCGGAGCCCCAGGCGCGGTAGCCCTTCTCCAGGCGTAGGGACTCGATGGCCCGGTAACCGGCGTTGGCGATGCCGAACGCCGCGCCGGCCGCCATGATTTGGCGATAGACCGAAAGCGCCTGTGCCACCGGCAGATGCAGCTCCCAGCCCAACTCGCCGACGTAGGTCAGGCGCAATGCCTGAAGCTTGGCGCCGTCGATGGCGAGCTCGCGGCAGGTGGCGAAGGGAAAGCCCGCATGACTCACGTCGTCGTCGGTGACTTGCTCCAGGATATCCCGCGCCCGCGGCCCCATCAGCGAGAAGGTCGCCAGTTCCTCGGTGACGTCGGTGAGCGTCGCGTCCAGACCATCGGGAATATTGCGCGCGATCCAGGCGAAATCATGGGTGGCGAACCCGGTGCCGGTCACGATGTAGAATTCATTCTCGCCCAGGCGCGCCACGGTCAGGTCGCACTGGATGCCACCGCGGCCGTCGCACATCTGGGTGTAGGTCAGCGCGCCGACCGGCTTGTCGATGTCGTTGGCGCAGATCCAGTTCAGCGCGGCGGCCGCGTCGGGCCCGGTGACCCGGAACTTGGCGAAGGACGATTGGTCGATGAGGCCGGCGCGTTCGCGCACCGCGCGGTGCTCCTCGCCGACGGCGGGAAACCAGTTCTGGCGCCCGTAGCTGTAGACGTCGCGCGGTTGCTCGCCGTCTCTCGCGAACCAGTTGGGCCGCTCCCAGCCCAGCTTTTCGCCGAAGCAAGCGCCCTGCCCCTCGAGCGCAGGATAGATCGGCGAGACCCGGCTGGGCCGGCCGCTGGCGTGCTCCTCGTGGGGCCAGGCCATGGTGTAGTGCTTGCCATAGAGCTCGAGCGTCCGGCTGCGCACCCAGTCGATATCGCCATGGGGCTTGCCGAAACGGCGAATGTCCACGGGCCAGAGGTCGAGGGGCGGTTCGCCGGCCGCGATCCATTCGGCGAGCGCCTGCCCGGCCCCGCCGCCGGCGGCGATGCCATAGGCGTTGAAGCCGGCGCCGACGTAAAAGTTCGCGACCTCCGGCGCCTCGCCGAGGATGAAGTTGCCATCCGGCGTGAACGACTCGGGACCGTTGATCATCTCCTTGACACCGGCCGTCTCCAGCGCCGGCACGCGGAAGAGCGCCTGTTCCATGAGCGGTTCGAAATGGTCCCAATCGTTGTCGAGCAGCGAGAAATGAAAGCCGGCGGGGATGCCGTTTTCGGCCCAGGGAATGGGGTTCGGTTCATAACCGCCCATGACCAGGCCGCCCACTTCCTCCTTGAAGTAGATCAGCCGGTCCGGATCGCGCAGGGTCGGCAGCCCGCGCGCCACGCCGTCGATGGCCTCGGTCACGATGTATTGGTGCTGCACCGAGACCAGCGGCACGTTGACCCCGGCCAACGCCGCGACCTCGCGCGCCCATTGCCCGGCGCAGTCGACCACCACATCGCAGGTTATCTCGCCCTCGGCCGTGATGACGCCGACCGCCTTGCCGTCCGCGACCGCGATTCCCGTGACCGGACAGTCCTCGATGACGACCGCGCCGGCCTGACGCGCACCCTTGGCTAACGCGAGGGTGATGTCGCTGGGATTGGCTTGGCCATCGGTCGGCAGGAAGGCGGCGCCGACCAGGTCGGAGATCTCCATCAAAGGCCAGAGCTCGCGCGCCTCCCCGGGCGTGAGCAGTTCCATCTCCAGCCCGAAGCTGCGCGCCGTGGTGGCCTGGCGCTTGACCTCGGTCCAGCGCTCCTGGTTGCAGGCAAGCCGGAGCCCGCCATTCATCTTCCAGCCCGTGGCCTGACCGGTATTTTCCTCCAATTTATCATAGAGTTCTATGCTGTTCTTGAGGAGTTGCGTGATATTGGCATTGGTGCGGAGTTGACCGACCAGCCCGGCGGCGTGAAAGGTCGAGCCGCTGGTCAGCTTGGCGCGCTCGAGCAGCAGCACCTCGCCGTAGCCGAGCCGGGCCAGGTGATAGGCGGTCGAGCAGCCGACGATACCGCCACCGATGATAACCGCCTTTGCCTGTGAAGGAACCCGTGCCATCAGCTCCTCATCCGCCCTTGAAGTTCGTATAGGCGGCATCGAAGCGCGCCAGGTATTCGGCCGTGTATGCGACGTAGTCGAAGTCGACGTCCAGGTGGATCTCGGAGACCATGGACCACAGGGACTCGCGCAGCAGCGAGGCGCATTTCATGGCGCTCAGCTTGCGGCGCAGCGCGTCGCTGGCCGGGGTGTCGAAATAGGCCTCGAGCAGGGTGTCCTCTTCGGCCGCCGAAAACTGGTTGTTGGAGGCCAGGTTGGCGAGGTCGAACAGCGGCGTGTTGAATCCGGCGTAATCCCAGTCGATCAGCCATAGCCGCGCACCGTCATCGATGAAGTTGGCGGCCAACAAGTCGTTGTGACCGAACACGATCTCAACCGGCCCCAGCGCCGCCTCCAGCGCCGCGTTGGCTTCGAGCAGGCGCGGCAGCTCCGGGGTCATGCGGCTGCCGCCCTCGGCCAGCGTTTTGGCATAGCCGCGCACCACCTGGAACACCCAGAAGATCAGGGCCGGCCCTTGGAAGTGATTGGGAATGTCGTGATGGACCTTTCTGAGCAGTGGCACGATGCGGCCCGCGTTCTGCGCCGCGCGCACCTCCGCCTCGCCGTAGGTCGCGCCATCGATAAAGCGCAACACCATTGCCCCCGGCTCGTAGTGGACCACCTCGGGCGAGACCCCGGCGGCCTGAGCCGCCCGGCTCGCCGCCAGCTCATTGAACCGCATGACGCCGTGCACCGGGATGTCATCGGCGACGCGCACGACGAACCGCTCCCCCCGGTCGGTTACCACGAAGTTTTGGTTGGTGATGCCGCCCGGAAGAACTTCCGGCGCGACCTCGCCCGACCAACAGGCGAGCCCGGCCGCGCGCCGCGCCGCGCGTTGGGTCGCCTCCGACATCGCTGGTGCCGCCGTCATGCCCCCCGTCCCTTACTCGAACCCAAGTTGTTGTTTTCGGCGCCGGGCCCAGGCCCCGATCAACCGATCGGCGGTAATCGCGATGAACGCGACGCAGAGTCCGGCCACGATGCCGCGCCCGGTGTCCGCTTTGGTCAGCGCGATGTAGACCTCCTGGCCCAAGTCGCGGGTGCCCACCAGCGCCGTAATCACCAGCATGGAGAGCGCGAACATGATGGTCTGGTTGACGCCCAGCATGATCTCGGGCAGCGCGAGCGGCATCTGAACCTTCCACAACAATTGGCGCCGGGTGCAGCCCGACGTGCGCGCCGCCTCGATCAGCGCCGGCGGGATTTTGCGGATGCCGTGGTCGGTGTAGCGCACCGCCGG
>CAXMQD010000068.1:0-12969 GCA_964194965.1 uncultured Acidimicrobiia bacterium
GATCGCCGCCAATGCGATCCACCCGCCGACGGAATGGACCACCGTGGAACCGGCAAAGTCGATGAAGCCCATCTGCTCCAGCCAGCCGCCCGGCGCCGCGCCGGCCGCACTACCCCAGACCCAATGGCCGACGACCGGGTAGATCACCGCGGAAATAATCGCCGCGACCACGAGGTAACCGGAAAACCGCATGCGCTCCGAGACCGCGCCCGAGACGATCGTCGTGGCGGTTCCGCAGAATCCAAGTTGAAAGATGAAGAACGCCATCAACCAAGGATTCGCGGTGTCGCCGAATAGGAACCCCGACGTGCCGATCCATCCGCCGGCGGTGGTGCCGAACATCAACGCGAACCCGAACAGCCAGAACAAAGCGGAGGAAAGACAGAAGTCGGCGAAATTCTTGGCCGCGACGTTGATGCTGTTCTTGGTGCGAACCAGGCCGCTCTCCAGGCACGAGAAGCCCGCCTGCATCAACATGACCAGGGCCGCACACACGAGAATCCAAGCAACGTCGAGAAGTTCAGCCGTCGTCGACATATCCCGGAACTCCTCCTCCAATCACGCGAAGCGGGTTCTTGGTTGTATACTGGCGCTAGTCGGGGTTCTCGCGCCAATCACATCCTAAGCGGAGCGGTAACGGAACATGATAGACTGGTTTGCCCGGCTCTTGCCCGACATTTGTGCGATTGCCCACCGCCTCCGGTAAAGCCCGAAGCCGGCGGCATCTTCCTGGTCTATGAGGCCTATTCCTGGTCGTGGGTGGCCGACATGAAGGGGCTGGCGGGCCAGGCCGGGTCCCAATCCTCCCAATCGAGGATGACCCGCGCGCGGCGGCTGTCCTCGACCATCTGCACCCGCAGGGCCTCCATATCGTCGAACTTCATCTCCGGGCGCAGGTAGTCGACCAGCGCGACCCGCATGTGCTGGCCGTAGAGGTCCTCGTCGAAGTCGAATAGGTGCACTTCGAGCAACGGCTCGTCACCTTCGACCATGGGCCGGACGCCGATGTTGGCGACTCCCGGGTGCCAGACGGTCTGCTCGCCCCGGTCGATGCCGGCGCGCACCGCGTAGACGCCGTAGGCTGGCTTCAAGACCTCGCCGAGCGCGATGTTGGCGGTCGGAAAACCGAGCTTACGCCCCAGTTTAGCGCCGGTCTGGACCCGGCCCTCGATCTCCCAGTAGCGGCCGAGCAGAAGCGCCGCCCGGGTCGGGTTGCCGGCGGTTAGATAGTCGCGAATTCCGGTCGAGGAATAGGCCTCGCCGGTCGTGCCCTCGATCCGGCGGACGATGCTGACCCCGAAGCCGTCGCGCCGGCCCAGGCGCTCGAGCAGATTCGAGTCGCCGCCACGCTTGTGCCCGAAAAAGAAGTTGTCGCCGACCAAGACGTGACGCGGGCGCAGGCCTTCGACCAAGATCTGGCGCACAAAATCCTCGGCGCTCGATTCGGAGAGCGCTCGGTCGAACGGCAGCACGAACACGTTGTCGACGCCGAGCGCCTCGAGCAGGCGCAATTTCAGCCGAAACGAGGTCAGCTGGAACGGCGGGCTGTCGGGTTGGAAGAATCGGCGCGGGTGCGGCTCGAAGGTGAGCACGCCCAGGCTGGTCTCGAACTCGCGGGCCAGGCGCCCGGCCTGGTCGATGACCGCCTGATGGCCGCGATGCACGCCGTCGAAGTTGCCGATGACGACGACCGCGCCCAGGGCCTCGTCCGGTAAGTCGCTGCTGTGTCGATAGATCGCCATCACGCTCCGGGGGCACGAACAGGATACCGCACCACAAAGTGCGATCGTTTCAAATCGAATCAATTTGAAACGTGAATCGCCCTCTAACTCATAAAGTTAGGGGCTTATCCACGTCTTAGATCGTTCCGATCTAAGACGATAAGACCCTAGGGGCGCGGCGGCCAAGATAGCGCGGCGCCCCGTCCCTGGATAGGGCCGCGGCAAAAAACCGGCGCTGCCAAAAGCGCCGGTGGCGCTGCCTAATGGTCAGCCCTATTCGGCGGCGTTGATCCTGGGAGCGGCCGCGGCTTGGACGGGCACCTCGGAATCGGTCAAGACCTCGGCCCGGCGGCTGACCATCAATAGCGCTTCGCCGTCGACGACCACGCGGTCGCCCACGGTGCAGATCGTATCGAGGACGATCCGCTTGTTGTCCGGATTGACGTCCTTGACCGTCACCCGAGCGGTCACGGTATCGCCGGCCTTGACCGGGGCGCGGAACTTGAGGCTCTGGCTGAGGTAGATGCAGCCCGGTCCGGGCAGGCGGGTGCCAAGCACGGTGGAGATGAAGCTGGCCGAGAGCATGCCGTGGGCGATGCGCCCCTTGAAGGCGGTCTGAACGGCGAAATTGGCGTCCAGATGGACCGGATTGGTGTCGCCCGAGATGCCCGCGAACATGACGATGTCCGCGTCGGTGATCGTCTTGGCATAGATGGCGGTCATCCCGACTTCAATATCTTCCAAAAAATAGCCGTGCTTCTCTTCCATCGCGGTCCTCGCTTTCGCCGGCAATAATGTGACCCAGTAATGTGACCCAGTGTGCTGCGTTGCAATAATTATGTTGCGGTGCAGCTTATCCAATGCAATCCGGTCTCGCAAATGCGGATTTCCGCCCCGATTTTGAGCCCCGGGCAAGTATGTCGGCGAATGTTTAAGCAAGCCTTTCTGCACTGCGACATAAAACAGCCCCCAGTTCCGCGGGTTTCGGGCCAGATTCCGCCCCCTTCTGTGCAACTATTTTCACTTCCGAACATTTCCTGCTAGACTGGCGCCCGGCAAGCCGCGCCCGCCCCGGGCGTGGCCAAGCCCTGGGAGGGCGCGATGTCCGCGAGCGAGGAACGCCAGGCGCGGATCCTACACCTGACCCGGCACCACGGCTTCGTGGCGATCGAGGACCTGGCGCAGCGCTTTTCCGTGACCACCCAGACCGTCCGGCGCGACATCAATCAGCTCTGCGAGCAGGCGCTGCTGCGCCGCTATCACGGCGGCGCCGGGCTGCCCTCGAGCGTCGAGAACCTGGCCTACAGCGCGCGCCAGGTGCTGTGCTTGGAGGAGAAGCGGCGCATCGCCGCGCTGGTCGCCCGCCACGTCCCGGACCGGGCCTCGCTGTTCATCAACATCGGCACCACCAACGAGGAGGTCGCCCGGGCGCTGTCGGCCCATAAGGGCCTGCACGTCATCACCAACAATCTCAACGTCGCCGGAATTCTCAGCGGAAACCCTGACTTCGAGGTCATTGTGGCCGGCGGCGTGGTGCGCACCCGCGACCGCGGCATCGTCGGCGAGGCGGCGCTGGACTTGATCGGCCAGTTCAAGGTCGACATCGGCGTGATCGGCATCAGCGGCATCGACGCCGACGGCAGCCTGCTCGATTTCGACTATCGCGAGGTGCGTGTGGCCCAGCGCATCATGGCGAACTCGGCCCGGGTGTTCCTGGCCGCCGACCACACCAAGTTCGGGCGCAACGCCATGTGCCGCTCGGCCCACGTCGAGCGGATCGATGCTCTTTTTACCGACCGGGATCCGTCCCAGGCCTACCGCGCGGTTTTGGAGACCGCCGGGGTCGCACTCCACGTCGCGAAGACCGCCGGCGCCGGCGCGGCCTGACGCGTACGGATTGACGCGTACGGATTGACGCGTACGGACTGGGGTGGCCGAACTGGGGCGGCCGAACTGGAGCGGTCAAACTGCCCTGGAGGGCGGCCCGGTCGGCAGGCGCGGGCGTCGATCGATATATTTTCATTTCCGAATAATTTCGATATAATATTTTCATAATCGAATAATCCTAGGCCCTGATATCAGGGAAGGACAGCACGGGCGTGGCAAGGGGCGTGGCAAGGGGCGTGGCAGGGGGCGTGGCAGGGGGCGTGGCAACGGTTGAGCCCATCGACCTGTTGATCGTCGGCGGCGGCATCAATGGCGCCGGCATCGCGCGCGACGCCGCCGGGCGCGGGCTCTCGGTCGTGCTGTGCGAGCAGAACGACTTGGCCAGCGCCACTTCCTCAGCCAGCACCAAGCTGATCCACGGCGGTTTGCGATACCTGGAGACCTACGAATTCCGCCTGGTGCGCGAGGCCCTGATCGAGCGCGAGGTGCTGCTGCGCGCCGCGCCCCACATCATTTGGCCACTACAATTCGTGCTGCCCCACAACAGCGGGCTGCGGCCGGCCTGGATGGTGCGCCTCGGCCTGTTCCTCTACGACCACTTGGGCGGGCGCCAGCAGCTGCCCGGCTCCTACGGCATCGACCTGCGCCGGGATTCCGCGGGCGCGCCGCTGAAGCCCGACTTCACTAAGGCGTTCTGTTATTCCGACTGCTGGGTCGAGGATGCCCGCTTGGTAGTGCTGAACGCCATCGACGCGGCCGAACGCGGCGCCGAAATCCTGCCGCGCACGAAACTTACCTCGGCGCGGCGCGAGGGCGGCCTGTGGCGGGCGACGCTCGAATCCAGAAACCTAGATGGCGGCCCCGGGGATGGCCCGCCCCGGCAGGTGGCGGCGCGCGCCCTGGTCAATGCCGCCGGGCCCTGGGTGGTCGATATTCAAGACAAGATTCCCGGCGCCAAGCGCGGCAGCGGCCTGCGCCTGGTCAAGGGCAGCCATATCGTGGTGCCGCGCAAGAGTGCGGGCCCGCAGGCCTATATATTTCAGAACCCGGACCGGCGCATCGTCTTCGCGATCCCCTACGAGCGCGACTTCACCCTGATCGGCACCACCGACCTGCCCTACCAGGGCGACCCCCAAGCGGTCGCGATCTCGGCCGAGGAGACCAACTACCTCTGCGAGGCGGTCAACCGCTATCTCGTCGAGCCGGTCGCACCCGAGGACGTGGTCTGGAGCTATTCCGGCGTGCGCCCGCTTTACGACGACTTGCGCGATAGCGTCTCGGCGGTAACCCGGGACTATGTTTTCGACGTCGATTGGGGGCGCGGTGGCCCGGACGGAAGCCCGGATGGGGGTCCAGATGGGGGAACGGATGGCGGAGATGCACCCCTGCTGTCGCTCTTCGGTGGCAAGATCACCACATACCGCAAGCTCGCCGAGCACGCTTTGGACAAGTTGCTGCCGCGGCTCGGCGGCGGACGGCCGCCGCGGCCGGCCTGGACCGAGCGCGCGACCCTGCCCGGCGGCGACCTGCCCGGCGCCGATTTCGAGGCATTCCTGAGCGCATTTCAAGCCGATCGCCCCTGGCTGCCCGCGGACCTGGCGCGCCGGCTGGCGCGGGCCTACGGCACCCGGGTCGAGGCCGTGCTGGGGTCGGCCCGCGGCCTCGCCGATCTGGGCGAAAATCTAGGCGGCGGCCTCCACGAGGCCGAAGTCGACTACTTGATGAACCGGGAATGGGCGCTGAGCGCCGAGGACATCCTGTGGCGCCGATCCAAGCTCGGGCTCCACCTCCCGCAAGGCGGCGCGGCGCGGCTCGACGATTGGATCGCCCGAAGGCACTAGAATCCTCCCGGCCGCCAGTATGGCGGCCATTGGGGCGGGGGACACTCCCCCGCCCTTTTTTTGCCCGCCCCCCGCGTGCCGCGGCGCACATTTTTCCCCAGAGGCAAACGAAACCTTAATCGCCGGTGGTGGAGTATGGCGGCGGACCGGCCCGCGCGCGGCACGGATCCGGCCAACCGAACGGTTAAGGAATCGAACGGCCAACGTACAGGACGGCCAACGTACAGGACGGCCAAAATACCGAACCAATGATCGCCAAGATACGTGGATACCTGATCGCGATCTCGATCTGCCTGGCCCTCTCGCCGTTGATTGCGGCGGGCGCGGGTCTGAGCGGCGTGGCCCGGGCGGGAGCGCAGGCGACTAGGAACGCGGCATGATGCGCTTTCTCGGAAATATGCCGCTCAAGCAGAAAATCACGGCAATGATTCTGGCGTCGATCTGCTTGGTGCTGCTGCTGTCGTCCACGATCTTCGTCGGCAGTCAGGTGATCGCCTACAAACGCCTCATGGTCAGCGAGTTGAACGCGGTCGCCGGCGTCATCGCGAGCAACGTCAGCGCCGCCGTGGTCTTCGACGATGCGGCCTCGGCGGAGGAGATGCTGCGCGTCCTCGGCGCCAAACCAGGTTTCGTCTGGGCGCGCATCCTGCTCTCCGACGGCAGCCTGTTTGCCGCCCACGAGGCGCGCTCCGGCGGCGCGGCGGGATCGGCCGGTACCGAGTGGCAGGCGGTCGACAATGCGGGTGGTGAAACCGGCGCCCTTTCACCAGCCCTGCGGCTGCTCGACAGCCTGATCGATCTGCGCATGCCGATCCGCCTATACGGCGAGACCGTCGGCACCTTGAACCTGCGCGTCGATCTGGAGCAGATGTACAATATCATCGACACCTATCTGGCGTTGGCGGCATTCGTGGTCTTCATGTTGATCGCGCTGGCTTTCTTTATGGCGTCGCGGATTCAGAAAATCGTTACCGAACCGGTGCTCGGCTTGTTGGAAACCATGCAAGCGGTCTCCAACAAACGGGACTACACGATCCGGGCGCGCAAGCACGCCGATGACGAACTCGGCCAAGTGAGCGACGGCTTCAACCGCATGCTCTCCGAGATCCAAGCCCACGACCTCGAGCTGCGCGCGGCCTGGCGCGAGGCAGATGCTGCCAGCGGCGCCAAGACCGAGTTCCTGGCCAACATGAGCCACGAACTCCGGACGCCGCTCAACGCGATTATCGGCTTTTCCGAAGTCATCAAGGCGGAGATGTTGGGTCCGCTTGGCACCGGCCGCTACGGCCATTACGCCCAGGACATCTTCGACAGCGGCCACCACCTGCTGGCGGTGATCGGCGATATCCTGGACATCTCCAAGGTCGAAGCCGGTGAGTTCGAGATCCACGCCGAGCCGACCGTCCTAGAGGAAATCGTCGAGCAGTCTCTGCGCCTGGTGCGCAAGCGCGCCGAGGCGGCCGGAATCGGAATCGACGTGGCAATCGATCGCGATCTGCCGCAACTGCTGCTCGACCAACGCTTGATCAAGCAGAGCCTGATCAACCTGCTCTCCAACGCCATCAAGTTCTCGCCCGAAGGCGACAAGGTTAGGGTGGATGTGGCAAAGGGTCCCGAGGGTGCGGTGCTGCTCTCGGTCGCGGATCGGGGAATCGGTATCGCCGAGGACGACATCCCCAGCGTCCTGCAGCCGTTCGTTCAGGTGGAAAGCGCCTTCTCGCGCAGCCATCAAGGCACCGGCCTGGGCCTGCCGTTGGCCAAGTCGTTCATCGAGGCTCATGGCGGCCGGTTGCAAATCGACAGCAGAGTCGGACACGGCACCCGGGTCACACTGCACATCCCGCCCGAGCGGGCGATCCAGGTGCCACGGCCCTGCGGCGCCATGCAACTCGCGGAGTAATACGAACGGTCCTTAAAGCCGCGGGCGGCCCGTCAACACGGTCCCTAATGAGACAATTACTGGCATGGGGCGCGGCTCAGCGGCGCCGGGCGGCTTTTTCTCCGCCGCCGTGGCGACGTTGCCAGTCGCGCCAGGATTTCATGAGAAGCCGGGCCGTCGGGTAGAGAACCAGAACTACCATGAGAAAGATAATGACCGCGGTAAGTATATCGGAGATCATCGCGGCGGTCTCCTCTTCTAATCTTGCCGCTGGAGAAGGAAATTATCCGAAAACCCCCTCATCAAGGCAAGATGAAAACAATCCTGTTTTGCAAAATATTGCGAATTAATATTGTTCTATTTGACAGACACTTAGAAACTTATCCACAACATTATCCACGGGCGGCCGCAATCTTGAGAACGGTACGAACCAGGACCTCTTGTCGAAGGCCGTGGTCCTGGGGCACGACATAGACGCGATCGCATAGCACCGGCGCGACCCGGCCATGACGGTAGCCCGAAAAATCTCGCGCATGGTGAGTTAGAGGCCAGGCCATCCCGACCGAGGTATCCTGGGGTTTCCCTTTGCTGCCGGGTTCCAAACTCGGCTAGCGTCGCCCGAGGAGATCACCGGGCGTGCCTTCGCGCGTCCGCCATCGATTCGCGAACGAACAGGGACGCGCGCGATGCCGCTCAGGCCGCTGGACGTGCTCATGGGACTCGCCGTGCCACTGCTCTGGGGCTTGGGCGTGGTCTTCGCCAAGGCGGCGATCGAGCACTTTCCGCCAATCCTGCTGATGGCGCTCCGCTTCACGCTGACCGCAATGGTCCTGGTGTGGTTCGTCAAGCCGCCCTGGCGTATCATGCGCGCATTGGTGGCGGTCGCCTTCGTCTCGGCCGCGATCCAGTATAGCCTGACCTTCAACGGCCTGCGCGGGGTCGATGCGTCGACCGCGGTCCTGGTGATCCAGCTCGAGGTGCCGTTCCTGGTGCTGCTGGGCGCCGCGCTGCTGCACGAGCGGGTGGGGCTGCGCAAGTGGCTGGGCATCGCCATCGCGTTCGCCGGCGTTGGCTTGATCGCCGGCGAGCCGCGCCTGGGCCAGGCCTGGGGCTCGCTCCTGCTCCTGGCCGGCGGCGCCTTTTTCTGGGCGCTAGGCCAAATCATGGTGCGCCGTTTGGGCGAGGTCGGCGGGCTGACCACGATCGCCTGGGTCGCGGTCTTCGCCGCGCCGCAGCTCTTCGTCTTCTCTTTCGTTTTCGAGCGCGACCACCTGGCCTACATTGCCTCGGCGGACTGGGTGGTGTGGAGCACGGTGGTCTACCTGGGCCTAGTCATGACCGCGCTCGGTTACTCGCTGTGGTACAGCCTGATTGGCCGCCACCCGGTCAGCCGGGTCGGGCCATTCCTGCTGCTGATGCCGGTGTTCTCGGTCCTAGCGGGGGTGATCCTGCTCGGCGAGACCGTGACTCCGCTGGTCGCGGCTGGCGGCGTTATCGTGATCGCCGGA
Organism: uncultured Acidimicrobiia bacterium; assembly: GCA_964194965.1. Lineage (GTDB taxonomy): Bacteria > Pseudomonadota > Alphaproteobacteria > Kiloniellales > J153 > JACZVL01. The sequence continues at coordinate 8,837 of CAXMQD010000068.1, forward strand.
GTCGTCGTCGTCATGGTCCAGCGCGGCACGACGACCCAGAACTGAACGCTGGTCCCGGGAGCATCGATGCCCGATATCGAACTGAACTTCAGCCGCGGCGAATATGCGGAGCGCCTGGCCAAGATACAGGCCGCCATGGCCGCGGCGGGCGTCGAGTGCCTGCTGGTGACCGACCCCTCGAACATGGCCTGGCTGACCGGCTACGACGGCTGGTCGTTCTACGTCCATCAGTGCGTCATGGTCCCGGTTGATGAGCAACCACTGTGGTACGGCCGCGGCCAGGATGCGAAGGGCGCCCTACGCACCGTCTACATGGCCGAGACGCGCATCCTCGGCTATCCCGACCACTACGTCCAGACGCGCGAGCGCCACCCCATGGATCACCTTTCCGCCGTGCTGCGCGACCGCGGACTGGCCAAGGGGACGCTCGGCGTCGAAATGGACAACTACTATTTTTCGGCCGCCGCCTACGCCGCCTTGCGGCACCACCTCCCCGATGTCCGCTTCGCCGATGCGACCGGATTGGTCAACTGGCAGCGCGCGGTCAAGTCCGACACCGAGCTCGTCTATATGCGCCGCGCCGGCCGCATCGTCGAGGCCATGCATGCGCGCATCGCCGAGAAGATCGAACCGGGCCTGCGCAAGTGCGACCTTGTGGCGGAGATCTACGATGCCTCCTTGCGCGGCGCCGACGGCCACGGCGGCGACTATCCGGCGATCGTCCCCCTGCTGCCCTCGGGCGCGGATGCCGCCGCGCCGCACCTGACTTGGGACGACAGGCCGATGAAGCGGGGCGAGGGCACCTTTTTTGAACTCGCCGGCTGCTATAAGCGCTACCACTGCCCGCTGTCGCGCACCGTGTTCCTGGGGCAACCGCCGGCCAAGTTCCTTGAGGCCGAAAAGGCGGTGCTGGAGGGCATGAAGGCCGGACTGGCGGCGGCGCGCGCCGGCAACCTCTGCGAGGACGTCGCCAAGGCCTTCTTCGCTGTGTTGAGGAAGCATGGCATCGTCAAGGACAACCGCGCCGGCTATGCGATCGGCCTGTCCTATCCACCCGATTGGGGCGAGCGAACCATGAGCTTGCGGCCCGGCGACCGGAGCGAGCTGATGGAGAACATGACCTTCCACTTCATGACCGGCCTGTGGCAGGACGATTGGGGCCTGGAGATCACCGAGAGCATCGTCATCGGCAAATCGGGCGCGGAGCTGCTGTCCAACTATCCACGCCGGCTTCTGGTCAAGGACTGAGCAGCGCCACCGCGCGCCGGTTCAGCAGTCGAGGCGTTCGGCCAACTCCAGGAAATCGGCCGCGACGATGTCGAAAGCCTCGGGCGCCGGCGTGGGCTTGTCGGTGACATCGTCGTACTCGGTTGGGCGGTGCACGTAGGCGGTGCGCAGGCCGCAGGCCGCGGCGGCCTCCAGGTCGTTCTCGTGCGCCGCCACCAGCAAGCACTCCGCGGGCGCCAACCCCAGGAAGTCCACGGTCTTGAGATAAGCCTCGGGCTGGGGCTTGTAGTGGCGCACCACCTCCGCGCCCAGGATCGCGTCCCATGGCAGTCCGGCACGCCGTGCCATGCCGACCATCAGCGCGACGTTGGCGTTGGACAGCGTCGCCAGGATATAGCCGCGCTTAAGCCGGTTCAGACCCGCGACCACGTCGGGCCAGGGATCGAGGCGGCGCCAGGCCAAATTCAGCTCGGCGCGCGCGGCCTCATCGAGATGGTCGAGGCCGAACTCGGCCAGCGTCTGGTCTAGGTTTTCGCGGTGCAGCAGGTCGAGCTTGACGAAGCCGCGTTCGCCGCTGCGCACCCGATCCATGGCCGGCTGATAGCGCCCCCGCCAGGCCAGCGCGAAGGCGTTCGGGTCGAGACTGAAACCGCGCGCGGCGCCGAGCGCCGCGATCTCGCGTGCGATCCCGCCACGCCAATCCACGACTGTGCCGAAAACATCGAAGGTCAGGGCTTTCACATCCATGGGCGGGTCCTTGGGAGATCGATGGCGCGGATAAGACGGGGGCGGATAAGGCGGGGATGGTGCAGGAAAGGATTGGTACCCCTGGCCGGACTCGAACCAGCACGTCCTTGCGGACAACAGATTTTGAGTCTGATTTCAAGGCCCACTCAAACCGTTGCTCATGTTGATTTTCTCCGATTGTCTATTCTAACCAACTGATAACGCTTGATCCTTGTGTGTCCTTAAAATTCCCTGGCATTCCTGAGAATTCCCTATATGGTGCTTACTGGGTGATTACTGAGTATTCAGCAAGCACGCGAGGCAGTATAATGGCAACCGCAAACATCACCAAACGCGCCGTTGATGCACTCAAGCCGAGCGACAGGGACACCTACCTCTGGGACGCCAACCTTGCTGGCTTCGGCGTTAAATGCACGCCCACCGGCCACAAGGTTTACATAGTCCAGTACAGGAAGGGCGGGCGCGGCAGTCCAACGCGCCGAGTCACTCTCGGCAGACACGGCACGCTAACGCCAGACCAAGCCCGGCAGGCAGCCAAGAAGGCGCTTGCCAGCGTAAAGCTGGGTAGCGATCCGGCAGCCGAAAAGACACGCAAGAGCAATGAGGGTACGATTGCGGCGCTTGCCAACCGCTATCTCGATGAGCATGTGGCCGTGCATAACCGGCCCAGCATGCCATAGCCTTCAATTTCGGTACTAAATGAGATTACGTTCGGATTGCGCCAATTCGTGTCTGAATCCTCAAGCTCGAAAATCGCCGATATGTCGCTGCGCGCCCAAACATGGACCGGAATTTTGACCCAGCGTCCGTCTCTTTGCAGTAACGCGACGGCGTGAAGGTTCCCCTCATAGAGTCCAGTTCTAAATCTAGTAACGACCGCATCAAACTTCTTCCGAGCGGCATACTCGGCCCGCCACATATCAAGGAGCTTCTGGCGTTCCTCGCTCCACCGTTTGCGGGCCTCTTGTTCCGAGCGAATAACAATTTCGCGGCCATCTGCGGTTTGCACAAACCAGCAGTCCACGCCGTGGACACCAACACCCGGATTTCGTCCTACCCCGGCCTCGTCTGGAAGAAACGTGATATGCGGATCTTGTTTGGTGCTGGCGAGTTGCCTCGCCTTTAGCTCCATCCCGGTCCAGTCACTGCCGAATTCTGCGCGACCCATTATCTCAACGCCCTCAGAGAGGAGAACGTATCCATCCGGTCGCCAAATTTTCGACAGAGGCGGCGCAGTGACCCTATCGGGTGGCAAGTAATGCAACCTGGGCCGTTTATTTTGCAACCGCACCTCCACATGGGTGCCCACAACGACGGAGGGGCGCGGCAACCGGGTTGCGGTGCCCCGGCTTTCGGCGGCCAACCTAGCCGCGCCTATGCCATGATAGCATTCTTACGGTCGGCAAAGGAATGATACGGAGGCGACAGCGCAACCTTGACGTAACCTTGGCGTTAACGCCCGCCGACATTGGGGCGACGTTAGGGTCAAACCATCGGGATGATGTAGGGGCGCCCGCCGCCGGAAGCAGCGGTTTGTAATTTACTTGACGGCAGGCCGCCACCGTGGCGCGGAACTTGAGGCTTGGCAAATCGAACGGCGATTTGCTAGAGCGTTGCGTGACGCAAAACTACTTGGGAAACAGATTATGCGGACCTCTGGCAATAGTTATCGGACCGGCCTCGTTCTGATTGTTGTTTCGGCGTTCCTGATGCAGGGCTGTGCGGCGGCGGTCGTGGCGACGGCGGTCGCAGGCGGCGGCATTGGCTATGCGTATTCACAGGAGCAGCCCGAAACCATCGCTTCGGCTGCGCCGTCCGCACCCGGCGAGCCTGATCCCTGGGGCCAGCCACCGGTGGAGTCTGAGCCGTCGGACACAGGTCAGCCGGTCGTTCTGGTCGAGCCGCTGGCCCCAATAGAATCAGTCGAGGTTCAGCCGATTCAATAGTTCTTTCGGGTCCTACTGGCCGTTGCGGAGGGGCCGTCAACATTGCCGTGACGTTGCGGTGATTTGCCCTCCAACGTTGCTGTCACGTTGCCGTTGATGCCCACCAACCTTGGGGTAACCTTGGGGTCAATCTATCGGGGCAATGTACGGGTATCTGAGAAAATGATGGAGCGATGGAAGGTCACTGTATCTGGTATGGTTATGACACGGACA
>CAXMQD010000069.1:0-5068 GCA_964194965.1 uncultured Acidimicrobiia bacterium
AGCGCGGCCGGCAGCGAGCCGCCGGAAACCCGGTCCATGGGCGCGCCATCGTCGTTGCCGAGCCAGACGCCGGCCACCACCTCGGCGGTGTAACCGACAAACCAGGCGTCGCGGAAGTCCTGACTGGTGCCGGTCTTACCGGCCGCCGGACGGCCCGGGTTGGCGGCCTTGCCACTGCCCCAGATGACCGTCGCGGCCATAAGATCGGCCATGTCCTCGACCGCGCGCGGATCGACCAAGCGGCCCGGCCCGCCGCCGGCGCGGGCGTAGAGCACCTCGCCTTCCGGGCCGCGCACCTCCAGAATGCCGTAGGGCCAGGCACCGCGGCCCTGGTTGGCGACGGTGGCGTAGGCGCCGGTCAACTCCAAGAGCGTTACCTCCGAAGCGCCGAGCGCGATCGAGGGGTGACCGGCCAATTTCGAGGTGATGCCCAGGCGCTTGGCGGCCGCCACCACCCGGTCGCGGCCGGCCCGCTCGCTGACCCGCACCGCGACCGAATTAAGCGAGCGCGCGAACGCTTCGCGCAGGGTGACCCGGCCAAGATACCGGCGGCCGTAGTTACGCGGCGACCAGCCCTCGACCGAGACTTTCGCGTCGTCGAGCTTGTCGTCGGGGCGCAGACCGCCCTCCAGGCCGGCCAGATAGACGAAGGGCTTGAACGCCGATCCGGGCTGGCGCAGCGCCTGGGTCGCGCGATTGAACTGGCTGGCGTCGTAGCTGCGCCCGCCGACCATGGCGCGCACCGCGCCGCCCGGATCCATCATCACCAATGCGCCCTGGCCGACCCGGCGGCCGCGCCCATCGCCATCGAGCAGCGCCGCCAGTTCCGCTTCGGCGATGCGCTGGTAAGTTGGGTTCAGCGTGGTGATCACGGTCAGATCGCGGTCCGCCGGCCCGATAAATGCCGAGACCTGGGCCAACACCCAATCGGTGAAATAGCGCGCCTGGACACCGGCCGCCGCTCGGCCGCGGGTCGTCTCGCTGCGCGCCTGCCTGGCTTCGCCCGCCGTGATAAAGCCGGCGTCGACCATGGTGGCGAGCACCAGCGCGGTACGCCGCGCCGCCCGGTCTTTGTGGCGCGCCGGGCTATAGCGCGACGGCGCCTTCAAGAGGCCGGCCAAAAGCGCGGCCTCGTAAAGGTTGACCTCCGCGGCCGGCTTGTCGAAGTAACGGCGCGCGGCGGCGTCGACACCGTAGGTGCCGGCGCCCAGATAGACCCGGTTGAGATAGAGGCCGAGGATCTGGTCCTTGGTGAACTTGTGCTCGAGCCAGAGCGCGAGCAGCAGCTCCCGAATTTTGCGCCTGAACGTGCGTTCGGGCGTGAGAAACAGGTTTTTGGCGAGCTGCTGGGTGACCGTGGAGCCGCCCTGGACGATGCGCCCAGCGCGCAGATTGGCCAGGCTGGCGCGCAACAGGCCGCGAAAATCGACGCCCGGGTGTTGGTAGAAGCGCCGGTCCTCGACCGCGAGAACCGCGAGCGGCAGGTGCGGCGGCAACTCCGCGACGCTGACCCGCGCGCCGTGGACCTCGCCGTAGGACGCGAGCCGCGTGCCGTCGGCGGCCATCAGCGTCACCGAGGGTTGGCGCGTGGCGGCCGCCATCGCGCCGACATCGGGTAGATCGTAGGCGTACCAGGCGACCAGGCCGCCGAGCAGCACCAAGGCCCAGATCGCGGCGCTGCCGCCCCAGACCACCAGGCGCTTGAGCCAGACCCCGCGGCGCGCCTTCTTGGGCGCACGCTTGGCTTTCCTGGGCGGCGACCGGCCGGCAGCGGTTCGGCGCAAGGTCGGCTCGCGCCGTTCACGGCGCGCGGGCTTCTTGGGTTGGCGGGGCTTCAGGAACATGGCTGGTTATGTAGTACAGCCGTGCGCTCCGGGCCATAGATATAGTGGTGCCGGGCGCGCTTTGTCAGAACGCTGCTACAGAATCAGATATCCAGGTTGGCGACTTCGAGGGCGTGGGTTTGTATGAACTCGCGGCGCGGTTCGACGTTGTCGCCCATCAGGGTCGAGAATATCCCCGCCGCCTCGTCGGCGTGAGCGACCCTGACCTGCAGCAGCATGCGCACATTGGGGTCGAGGGTGGTCTCCCAGAGCTGCTCCGGATTCATCTCGCCAAGGCCTTTGTAGCGCGAAATCGCGACCCCCTTGCGACCCAGCTCGAAGATCGCATCGGCGAGCGTGTGCGGTCCGGTGATCTGGAACTCGCGCTCCTTGTTGCGCAGCACCGAGTGGTGTTGATAGGTGGCCTGCAGTTCGGGCGCCATCTCGTCGAGCCGGCGTGCCTCGCTGGAGCGCAGCAGCGGCCCGTCGATCACGCGCCGCTCGGTCAGGCCGCGCAAAGTGCGGGTGAAGGCGAGGCCGCCGTCGGGCTCGGCCTCGCCGCGCCAGCCGCGTTCGATGTCGCGGGTCAGCGCGTCCAGCCGCAACGCGATGTACTCCGCCGCCTCGGCGGTGCGCTCGGGATCGCTGACGATGTCCGGATTGAGCGCGCCGGCGATCAGCGTCTGCTCGACGATCGGCACGCTGGGTACCTTGCGCAGCAGCGGCTCCATCAGATGCTTGGCCTGGACCGCGCGCACCACCAATTCCGTCAGGTCGGCGACGGCGACCTGGTCGCCGTCGGCCAGCGTCAGGACGCTGTCCCGGACCCCGTTCTCGATCAGGTGCGCCTCGAGCTCGCGGTCGTCCTTCAGGTAGCGCAGGGATTCGCCGCGTTTGGCCCGATAGAGCGGTGGCTGAGCGATGTAGAGGTGGCCGCGCTCGACGATTTCCGGCATCTGGCGGAAGAAGAAAGTCAGAAGCAGGGTCCGGATGTGACTGCCATCGACATCGGCGTCGGTCATGATAATGATCTTGTGATAGCGCAGCTTGGCGATATCGAACTCGTCCGCGCCGATGCCGGTGCCGAGCGCGGTAATCAAGGTGCCGATTTCGGCCGAGCTCAGCATCTTGTCGAAGCGCGCGCGCTCGACATTGAGGATCTTGCCGCGCAGCGGCAGGATCGCCTGGAACCGCCGGTCGCGGCCCTGCTTGGCCGAGCCGCCGGCGGAATCGCCCTCGACGATGAACACTTCCGAGCGCTCCGGGTCGCGCTCCTGGCAATCGGCCAGCTTGCCCGGCAGCGAGGAGATATCGAGGGCGCCCTTGCGCCGGGTCAGATCGCGCGCCTTGCGCGCCGCCTCGCGCGCGGCCGCGGCCTCGACCACCTTGGCGACCACGCGCCGGGCTTCGTTCGGGTGCTCCTCGAAATACTGGCCCAGGCGTTCGTTGATCAGCCCCTCGACCACCGGCCGCACCTCGGATGACACCAGCTTGTCCTTGGTCTGGCTCGAGAACTTGGGGTCGGGCACCTTGACCGAGAGCACGCAAGTTAACCCTTCGCGTCCGTCCTCGCCGCTGAGCACCACCTTCTCGCGCTTCGCGATGCCCGAGGAGACGGCATAGGCGTTGATCTGGCGGGTCAGCGCGGCCCGGAAGCCGGCCAGATGGGTGCCGCCGTCGCGCTGCGGGATGTTGTTGGTGAAGCAGAGCACGGTCTCGTGGTAGCTGTCGGTCCACTCCAACGCGGCCTCGACGACAACGCCGGCACGCTCGCCGTGGATCGGAATCGACGGCTCGAACAGCGGGTTCTTGGTGCGATCGAGGTAACGCACGAAGGCCTCGAGCCCGCCATCGTAGTGCAGTTCGACGGTCTTGGCCTCGGCATGACGATCGTCGATCAGTACCAGGTTGACGCCCGAGTTGAGGAAGGCGAGCTCACGCAGCCGGTGCTCCAGCGTCGCAAAGTCGAACTCGGTCATCGTGAAGGTTTTCTTGGACGGCAGGAAGGAGATCTCGGTGCCGCTGCGCGCCTCGGCCTCGCCGACCACCTCGAGCGGGTCTTGCACGTTGCCGTAGGCGAATCGGACGGCATGTTCCTTGCCGTCGCGCCAAATGGTGAGATGGAGCCATTCGGAAAGCGCGTTGACCACGGAAACACCGACCCCGTGCAGACCGCCGGAGACCTTGTAAGAGTTCTGGTCGAACTTCCCGCCGGCGTGCAGTTGGGTCATGATCACCTCGGCCGCCGACACCCCCTCCTCGGCGTGGATACCGACCGGGATGCCGCGTCCGTTGTCGCGCACGGTAACCGAACCGTCACCGTTCAAGATCACCTCGATGAGGTCGCAATGGCCGGCCAAGGACTCGTCGATCGAGTTGTCCACGACCTCGTAAACCAGGTGGTGCAGGCCGGAGCCATCATCGGTATCGCCGATGTACATGCCCGGGCGCTTGCGCACCGCCTCCAAGCCGCGCAGCACCTTGATAGACTCGGCGCCGTAGGCTTCCGCCGGCGCCGTTTCCAACGGCTGGTTCTTATCTGCTTGCTGCGTCATCTTCGTGGCAATCCAATTCTCGGTCCGCGCGCCGCCAGGGCGGTCACGATATGTTCTTGACCGGTGGTTCGACGGGCATCAGGGTCGCCGCGCGCACCTGGAAAAAGCGCGCACGCTCGCCGAGGTCGGCGAACACGGCGGCGTCGGTTCCGGTCATCCAGGCCTGAACGCCGAGCTCCAGGATCTCGTCGAACAAGGCGTGCCGCCGTGTTTCATCCAGGTGCGCCGCGATCTCGTCCAAAAGCAGCAGCGGCGCCGCATCCCGGTGCAGGGCCAAAAGCCGCGCATGCGCCAGCACGATCGAGATCAACAGCGCCTTCTGCTCGCCGGTCGAACAGAGCGCCGCGGGCAGGCCCCGCTCTCCGTGGCTGACCACCAAGTCGCTGCGATGCGGACCGGCCGCCGCGCCGCCGGCGGCCGCGTCGCGGGAACGGGCCTCGGCGAGCCGGGCGCGCAACCGGTCCTCGACCGCAAGCGCGGCCTGTCCCTCCAAGGCCGCCTCGATCTCGCCGTCGAGCGCCAGATCGGCGACCGGAAACGGCCCGCTGCCCGCACCTTTGGCCGCACCGCCGGCTTGGGCCAGCCGTCCCACCAGATCGCGCCGCGCGGCCGCGATGGCGATCCCGTGGCGCGCCATGGTGTCCTCCAGCGCCGCGAGCCAGGTGTCCTCCGCCCCGCCCGTCTTGAGCA
>CAXMQD010000070.1:0-3930 GCA_964194965.1 uncultured Acidimicrobiia bacterium
GGTCGGTCGCAGCACTCATCGAAGGCTTTTCATGACCCGCGTAAGCGAACAGTGATTATCCGCGGTCGAGCGGCTCTTGCTGCCCCGGAGCGGACGTTCCTTGGGCCCCATCGTAATATGCGGGCTAGTCGCGGTTAAGACCAAGGATGGTTTTTAATCACAGGAAGGCCCCCGGTAGTTCCGGGGGCTAAGGTGGGAGAGGTTTAGGGGATCGTCACGCAGCCCACTTGGCTGCTTCGAACGCGGGGTCGAGGGGGGTATCGGCGGCGTGGTTCACGTAATTCGAAAGGGTCTTTAAGGCGACACCAACGATAACCTCTTGATACTCGCGAGTGCCGTAGCCGGCCGCGAAGAAGGCTTCTTTTGCCGCCTCTGTAGGCCAACCGCGGGTCTCGACGATGGACCGCGTTAGCACCGCCAGGGCATCGAGTTTGGCATCGGGAAGCGTCGTGCCCGAGCGTAGTGCTTCGATGATTTTCGCCGGGACGTTCTTCATGCCGGCGACCGTAGAATGAGCCGCCATGCAGTAATCGCATTCGTTGATCAAGCTCACGGAGAGCAAAACAGTTTGTTGTTCGGCATCGGAAAGCGAAGAGCTTTCGAAAATGCCCATGACTGTTGTGTAGGCTTCGGCGGCGACAGGAGCCTCGGCCAAGACGCGGATGAGGTTGGGCACGAAGCCGAATTTTTTCTGGGTCGCAGCCAGAATTGGCTTCGATGCCTCGGGCGCGGTTTCACTCGAATGTACGGGGAAAGTGGTCATTTTGGTTCTCCTTTTCGGGGTTTGTGATTAGTCAAAGTGGTGGCCGGCAGTGTGCCCGCCGTCCAGCGGATAGACGACGCCCGTGGTGAATTTGGCCGTGGCAAGATGGAGGATGGCATCGGCTGCCTCTTCGCCCTCGCCGACGCGGTCCAGCAGAGACAAACCGGCCAAGTCATCGACGTTTTCGATGCCATTCCGGGTGTGGATGGGCGTCCGGACGATGCCTGGCGCAACTGTGCTAACGCGGATATTGTCCTTGCCGAACTCTGTGGCCAGTTGGAGAGTAAGCGCATGAATGGCGCCCTTGCTGGCGACCGCCGCACTGGCCGGGAAGCCGCCGAGGGCATGGTTCACCAGCACCGTACCTACATTGATGATGGCACCGCCGCCTTGGGCCTGCATGGCGGGTACCGCGGCCTGGCTGGTGAAATACGTGCCCTTCAGGTTGATCGCGTAGTAGTGGTCAAGGTCCGCCTCCTCGACATCGAGGAAGGGTTTGGGCGAAAAGACGCCGGCGTTGTTGACCAGCACGTCGACGCGTCCGAATTTCTCGAGCGCGGCGTCGACCATCTGTTGTCCGACGGCCTTGTCGCTGACGTCGCCGGTGACGAGCACGGCGTTGTCCGGCCGTCCCAACGCTTCGTATGCGGCTTCAAGCCGGTCGGGGTTTCTTGAGTTGAGGACCAAGTTTGAGCCCCGGTCCAGGAAAGCGCGGGCGACGGCAAATCCGATGCCGGTCGACGCGCCGGTGATGAGTACGGTTTCATTCTGGTTCGACATTTTAGTGCTCCATAAAAGGGGGTCGAAAGCCACCTGGGATTAGGCGGCCTTGTGGTCTCTGGTATCGCTAGCAATGCCGCCGGTCAGACCGAGCAGCAGCGCCTTTGAGTCTTCGGTGATGGTGGGAACGGTATTGATCGCTGCGCCCTTTTCGTAGGCGCGGATGGTGGCCGGTCGATCGGCGACCGCCGATGCCCAGCGCCGCACGTTTTCGGACCCCTCGGAGCGCTCGAGTATGCGGCGCACCCAGGGGTAAGTCGCCATATCGACAATTGAATACGCGCCGGCCACGTATTTGCGGTTTCGGAGCCTCTTGTCGAGCACGCCCAGAAGCCGTTCGGCTTCCCGCGTGTAGCGCTCCTTGGCGTAAGCGATATCCTCGGGCGCGTAATCGACGAAGTGAAGATACTGGCCGAACATCGGACCGATGCCGCCCATTTGCCAATTCAGCCATTGCAGGACTTCGGCCCGGCCTCTTGCATCGGTGGGCATGAACTTGCCGGTCTTCTCGGCCAGGTACTGGAGGATGGCGCCGGATTCGAACTGTGCCAGCGGCGCACCGCCGTCTTCCGGGTCGTGATCGACGATGGCTGGGATGCGGTTGTTGGGGGAAATCTTCAGGAACGCCAGCTCGAACTGCTCGCCCTTGGATATGTTGACGGGACGGGTTTCGTAGTCGATCCCGGCCTCTTCAAGGAGGAGAAGCGGCTTGTAGCCGTTTGGCGTGGTCCAGAAATAAAGATCGACCATCGTATTCTCCATTCGTTTGCGTTGGGCTTGGAATGGAGGGTAGATAAAACTCGGCTTGACGAATAGCCTAAAGATATGCAATTTATTATTGCTATAATTGCACAAATAGAACCAAAAGGAAGATGTCATTGGACACGTTGGGCGCCCTCTCGTTGTTTGCGAAAGCGGTGGAAACCGGGTCGTTCTCCGAGGCCGGCCGGCAGTCGGGGCTGGCGCCCTCTTCGGTTTCGCGGCGCATCGTTGAACTCGAGGGCTGGGTCGGCGCCGCTCTGTTCCACCGGACCACGCGCAAGTTGAACCTGACCGAAGCCGGTCAGTCGTTCTATGAGCGCACGCGGGGCATCCTGCTCGATCTGGAGGAGGCCAAGGTCATCGCGGCGCAGTTGGAGGATCATCCCTCCGGGCTCATCCGTCTGACGATTCCGGCGAGCATGGAGCGCCACCTGACGGTCGCCATTGGCGAGTTTCAGGCCCGTTGGCCCGGGGTGCGTTTCGCACTCACCTTCACCGATCGGGTGGTGGACCTGGTGGGCGAGGGGTACGACCTGGCCGTCCGTATGGGCCGGCTCGAGGATTCGACGCTTCGCGCACGCAAGATCGGTGAGGCGCGGCGCTATTTATGCGCCAGCCCGCGTTACCTGGATCGCGCCGGCGCGCCTGAACGCCCCGAAGACCTGGCCGGCCACGACTGTCTGATCTTCCGGACACATCCGGGCTACAACGTCTGGCGTTTCAAGGCCGGCGGTCGCACCATCGACGTACGCGCATCCGGAAGCTTCAGCGCCAACAGCGGTAATGCCCTGATAAATGCCGCTCGGGACGGTATGGGGCTGGTCCTTGTCCCGGAATGGCTGGTCGGGCCCTCGCTGGCGAATGGAGAATTGGTCGAGGTTATGCCCAATCATCCGCCGGTCCCGGAACGGACGCCGCTTTACGCCGTGCATCCCTACCAACGCTTCGTGCCGCCCAAGGTGAAGACGTTTGTGGATTTCCTCGCGAATCGCTACGGCAAGGGCTACGACTGGACTAGCTACGAGAGTAGCTAGAGTTGAGGCGGCACGACGCTTTGCCGCTGGCGATAAAAAACTCTCCCATGCGATATATGTCCGCTTCTGGCTATTTTCTGCCGCCTCGGTCATCGCAGCGGATGTCCGCTGTCAGGTCGATGGGCGGAAGGATAGCGAGAGTGCGGAACGGCAACAGTGGGTCGCAAGTCGCCGTTGGGCGTCCACGGGTTATTTTCATCACCTGAACGGCGGGAGACGGCCATCTCCGGACATTCCTCCATCGCCGACGAACGGCTGCTTCATTCTGGAAGCGGTCATTTAGAGGCAATCGCTGGTCGGGGCGGGAGGATTTGAACTACCAATGTAGTGAATCATAAGGAGGCCGGGGACTGTCCAAGTGCGAAGTATCGGCTGGAAACACCGGACAGGATCTAGCCGCATCGAATTTGTATGCCAGATGTAAGCCGTATTTCGCTTCATTTGAGTCAGAATACTCTAGCTTACCTGATGGCTCGGCTAAGAGCCGTAGCCTTCTTGCTAACTGATCGAAAGCGGCCGTTCACGTCTCTCGCAAACAGCCGACTGTGAGACGTTCCGATGTCAGCCCAATTGTCTCTCGGAATGCCATTT
>CAXMQD010000071.1:0-3865 GCA_964194965.1 uncultured Acidimicrobiia bacterium
GGTTCCGGTCTCGAAGTCGAAGGCGTGAAAGCCGGTGCTGAGAGCCACCACCGCGCCGCCGCCCCGACGCAAGGCCAGCGCGCCGATATCCTCGGGCACCGGCCAGTCACGCGCATTTCCACCATCGGCATCGGCGCGCCATACGGCCCGGCCCAAGATGTCGACCCAGTAGATGACGCGGTCGACCGGGTCCCAGAGAGGACCCTCACCCAAATTATATCTGGTTTCGACGAGGCGCCGGGTTTGCACGTTCATAGTGGCCTCCGATCTTCACATTTCGAACCGGCGGGCCGCTGCATCGTTACAGATAGCGGCGGTAGATCGCGACCTTGAGCGAATCGAGCAGGACGGCCACCAGCACCAGCAAGCCCCGGATGACCTGCATGTACTGCGGCGGCAGACCCATGACGTTGATCGCCGTGTCGATCGAACTCAAGAGCAAGACGCCGGCAAAAACCCCACTCAGGCGTCCAGCGCCGCCCTTGAGGCTCACGCCGCCGATGACGACGGCGGCGAAGGCTTCGAATAACATGCCGAAGCCGAGGTTGGGTGTCGCGCCGTTGGCGCGGATCGCCAGCAGCCAGCCGGCGAGGCCGGCCAGGGCGCCGGACAGCACAAAAACCCAGATCAGCATGTGATTGACGTTGATGCCGGCGCGGAAGGTCGCGGTGACGCTGCCACCGATCAGATAGATGTGGCGGCCAAAAGTGGTGCGCTTCAGGATGAAGTGGAATGCGAGGTATACCACCACCAGAATCAGCACCATCAGCGGTATTCCGCCCAGATCGGTGTTGGCGACCCAGCGCAAATCCGGTGGCAGGCCGTAGACCGAGCGCCCGCCGGTCATAACCAGCCCGATCCCGCGCACGCCGATAAAGGCGGCCAGGGTGACGATGAAGGCGCTGATCCGCAGCTTGGCGACGAGAAAGCCGTTGCCATAGCCGATCGCCGCCCCGACAGCGAGCGCGATCGGCAGGGTGAGCCAGGGATTGATGTCTACGCCAAAGGTTTTGCCCCCGCTCGCCACCAAAGAGGCGGTCATCATGGCGGCGAAGGCCATCACCGATTCGATTGACAAATCCATGTGGCCGCCGATCAACACCAGCGACAAGCCGACGGAGAGAATTCCCACGAAGGTCGCCTGGCGCAGGATGTTGATGAAGATGCCGACCTGAAAGAAGTGCTCGATCGCCAAGGAGAAGCTGATCAGGACGACGGCGAGTATGAACCAGACCAGATGGTCGAGCAGGAAGGTGACGATCTTGCGTTGGGTTGCCGAGGGTTGGGAAGCGGCCCTGCTGGGGGCTCCGGACTCGATGGTCATGGAATCTGGTTCATTCTTGGTATGGGCCTTCGTCCGGCGTCGCTTCGGCGCGAGAACCAAGGATCCGCTGCGCCAATCTCCGACGACGGGCAGAAAAATTCACGGCGGGAACTCGCGATCTCAGCGATCTCCCGCCGTGCTGTTCACTGTATCGACGACGGTCGCTACATGACCGGTTTGACCTTCGTCGTCGGCGCTTTCAGATTGCCCCAGAAGCGGGATTCGTCGACGTTCTTGATGGTGATCGCGGCACCTGGAAGTGCCAGGTTCGGTCCCCAGGCTTCCATGGTGAGCACCCCATCGAGGCCAAGCACATCATAGGTTCCTGGCTTCAGTTCTTCCTTCGCCACAATCTTGTCGATGAACTTGGCCAAGCCCCAAACCTGGGCGTAGAGCGGCTGCTCGACCTCAGCCTGCAGCCAGCCCTTGCGGATCAGATCGAGGCCGACCGGCGCGCCGTTGGAGCTGATCATGTAGATATCGCCGGGCTTCTTGCCGTTCGCTTCCAGAACCGCCTGGATCGCACCGGATAGGTGGGCCGCGTGAGCGAAGATGACGTCGATGTCCGGATTGACCAGGATCTGCTGCTCGACGATATCGGCGGCGTTGGAGGCCTCCCACTGCATCGCGGCCTTGGTGATGACCTTCACGTCCTTCTGGCTAGCGATAGTCGCCTCGAAGCCCTGTTGGATGTCCAGCGTATAGCTGTCGCCCGGGTCGCCAAGAACCTGCAAGACGGTACCCTTGACCGCGCCGTTACGCTCCTTGAGCATGCGGATGATCTCGCCCGCCGCGATAACGCCGATCTGGACGTTACCCGAAACGGAAGTGAGGTCGACCTTGGTGCTGCGGATCAACCGGTCAAAGACAACGACCGGAATCCCCGCCGCCCGGGCCTTTTCGATACCGGGTACGACGGCTTCGAAATCGACCGCGTTGAGGATGATCGCCGCGGGCTTGAGTTCGATCGCGTCATCGAACTGGTTGAGCTGCAAGTCGGCGCGATTCTGTGCGTCGAGCGATTTTACCTTGTATCCGAGCTGCGGAAAGACCATCTCGACCGCCGATTGCGATTCGGTTTGGAATTCATCCAAGAGCGTCGGAATCAAGTAGAAGACCGTGCCCTTGTCCTGAGCGTTCGCCACGCCCGACAGCGCCGCCACGAAAACGAACATGGCAACGGATACAAATCCGATCAGTGTTCTAAATCTATTTTTCATCGCTTCCTCCCTTAGTGGATGTCACCTCCCCAATTCACGGGGGAGGATTTGCTTTCCCCTAGATGTGTCGCCCGGAGCCCTGCTCCTGCTCGCTCGCCTGCCGGGTCCACTCGCCGGTGATCAAGCTTACGACTTCTTCCGGATTTGTTGCCACGGCATCGCGCACGCCGGTAACCTTGCCGTGACGTAACACGACCACCCGGTCCGCCACTTGGAAAGCGTGCAGCATGTTGTGGGTGATCACGATCACCGCAATTCCCTGCTCCTTGACCCGTTGGACAAGGTCGAGCCCGCGGCGCGTCTGCTCGACGCCCAGCGCCGCGAATGGTTCGTCGAGGAGCACCAACCTACCGCCCCAGTGAACGAAGCGGCACAGCTCGATCGCCTGGCGCTGACCGCCGGAGAGGTGCTCCACGTTGGTCCTCACCGAGGGAATGTTGATCCCTATGGTATGCATGGCCTGCTCGGTCTCGGTCTGCATCTCGGGCTCGCGCAGGATCTTCAGACCGAGAAAATTCGTGTGGTGCTCGCGCCCCATGAAAAAGTTGGCGACCACATCGACGTTCATGCACAAGGACAAATCCTGATAAACCGTCTCTATTCCGAGCGCCTTGGCGGCGGCCGGGCTGGTAAAGCGCACTTCCCGCCCGTCGAAAAAAATCTTGCCCGAATCCGGCTCGAGGCTACCCGAGATGATCTTGATCAGTGTCGATTTTCCCGCGCCATTGTCGCCCAGGAGCGCGACGACCTCGCCGGCATGCACCTCGAATCTCACATCATCCAATGCGATGACCGTTCCGAAACGCTTCGAGATCGATTCGATCCGAAGCAACGGGGCTGTGATGGCGGGGTCCGACATCCAGTTTCCTGTTGATTGGCTGCGGGCATATCGGGGAGCGAAGTCCATCATACCCCGGGCGTGATGTCCAGGGTAGCACCGCCCGAACGGGACCCGGTCGCCGTTGACGGAGATCGTCGTCACGGATACTTAAGGCAGCCTCGTTGCAAGTTGAATACAACTAGGAGTTGGCAACTTCGCGCGAATCACCCACATACACGGTGGTTTGGGTGTGCCTCCTGAAAACCGCTTCGGCCGTAGAAACCGTGGCTTTTCGGACCCGGACTGGATACCGTCCTTGGCATGCACGCGATCCTTTTTCTTCCCCTCCTTTCAGCACTCCGCGACAGCTTCCGTCGTCCTGCCATCGAATCTGTTCGCCTCCGTCCACGCGAGGCCACAAGATCCGCGTGATCAGCGCCCAGATTGAGTTGCTGGGAGGGACAGCCTACTCGAACCTGTATGCGCCGTCCGAGACCCCCT
>CAXMQD010000072.1:0-6616 GCA_964194965.1 uncultured Acidimicrobiia bacterium
GGCGCTCCAGCATCTGACCGATCTGCGGGCCGCCGCCGTGCACCACCACCGGGTGGATGCCGACTTGCTTGAGCAACACGATGTCGCTGGCGAACACATGCGCCAGATCTTCGTTGCCCATGGCGTGGCCGCCGTACTTGACGACGAAGGTGCGGCCGGCGTAGCGGCGCATGAAAGGCAGCGCCTCGGTGATGGTCCGGGCGGTGCGCAGCCAATGCTTGGCGTCGGAGAAGCTTCGCGGGGTCATGGCGCGCAGTCTAATGCGTTTCTTCGAAAGGCGAAACCGGCGCGGGCAACGCAAAGGCGCCGAGCGCGGCCCGCAGTTCGGCGATGCCGGTGCCGGCGCGGGCGCTGGTTACGGGCAGGTGGGGATGGGCCGCGGGATGGCGCGCGAGCTCGCGCTTCAGCGCGTCACACACCGCCGCGAGGGCCTGGGCCTTGACCTTGTCGGCTTTGGTGAGCACGACCTGATAGGAAACCGCCGCCTGATCGAGCTCGGCCATGATCTCACGGTCGCTGTCTTTGGCGCCGTGGCGCGCGTCGATCAGCAGGCAGACCCGGCGCAGCTCCGGCCGGCCGCGCAGGTAGCGGCGCGCCAGTGCGCTCCACTGCGCGATTTCGGTCTTGGGGGCGCGCGCGTAGCCGTAGCCTGGCAGGTCGACCAGAATCAGCCGTCCGCCCAAGTTGAAGAAGTTGAGTTGCCGGGTGCGGCCGGGCGTGTGCGAGGTCCGGGCCAGCGTCTTGCGCCCGGTCAGCGCGTTTACCAGGCTGGACTTGCCGACGTTGGAGCGGCCGGCGAAGGCGATCTCGGGCAGGGTGGTTTCCGGCAGGCGCTCGGCCTCCGTCGCCGCGCCGAGGAACGTGCACGCCTGGGCGAATAGGTGCCGGCCGGCCTCGATCGCCGCCGCGCCCGGCGCGCCTTCGTGTTCGGCGCCAAATTTCCTTGGGGGCGCGGTTTCGGAGCTATTGCCGGTCATCTTGCCTGGGCCCACCGCGAACCGGATGCTCAGGTCTTGGCTGGATTGCGGCCGATCGGCGCGCCGGCGCGCTTCATGATCACCCACTGCTGACAGATCGAGAGCAGATTGTTCCAGGTCCAGTAGATCACCAGGCCGGCCGGGAACCGGGCCAGCAGGAAGGTAAACATGATCGGCATGAACAGAAAGATCTTGGCCTGGACCGGATCCGGCGGCTGCGGGTTGAGGCGCTGCTGGGCGAACATGGTCAGCCCCATGGCAATGGGCCAAATCCCGAGGCTGATGATGCCTAGGACGCCGAGCTCCGGTACGTCCCAGGGCAGCAGGCCAAAGCCGTTCAGGATCGACGTCGGGTCCGGCGCCGAGAGGTCGTGAATCCAGCCGAAAAACGGCGCGTGGCGCATCTCGATGGTGACGAACATCACCTTGTAGAGTGCGAAAAACACCGGGATCTGAACCAGGATCGGCAGACAGCCCGAGGCCGGGTTGGCGCCGTCGCGCTTATATAGCGTCATCATCTCCTGATTGAGCCGCTGCTTGTCGTCCTTGAAGCGCTCGCGCAGCTCCAGCATCTCCGGCTGCAGCTTGCGCATTTTGGCCATCGACACGTAGGACTTGTTGGCCAGCGGGAAGAACACCAGCTTAACCAGGACCGTCAGGATCATGATGCCGAGACCGAAGTTGCCAACCACCCCTGTGATGTAATGGAGCGCGTAGAACAGCGGCTTGGTCAGGTAGAAGAACCATCCGAAATCGACCGAAAGGTCGAAGTTCACGATGCCGTCGACGGGGTCGTCGCGGTAGCTGTCGAGCAGGCTCACGACCTTGGCGCCGGCGAACAGCCGGCTCCGGCTCTCGGCGGAGGATCCGGCTTGGATGGTCTGCCCTTCGGAGAGGTAGTCGGCCTGGTACTTGTCGGTGCCGCTGACGCCGTCATGCAGAAATCGCGTCTCGACCGGACTGTTCTGATCCGGCACCAGGGCAACCAGCCAATACTTGTCGGTGATGCCGATCCAGCCGCCGGTGCTTTTGATGTGAACCGGACCGTCGTCCCGGAGGTCGCTGTAGTCGACCTCTTTGAGGGTGCCATCGAAGACGCCGATCGGACCTTCATGCAGGATGTAAAAGCCCAGGATGTCCGGCGTGCCGCTGCGCGAGATCAAGCCGTAGGGCGCCAGCGACACCGCCGCCGTGCCGTTGTTGAAGACGCGCTGGGTTATGGAGAACATATAGTTCTCGTCGATTTCGTAGAGCCGCTCGAAACGCAAGCCCTGGCCATTGTCCCAGCTCAATGTGACCGGCAGCCCGGGCGCCAGCACCTCGCCATTGGCCTGCCACAGGGTATCGGCCTGGGGCAGGGCCGCGTCGCGGCCGGTCCAGCCGAAGTCCACGAAGTAGGGCGTTTCGCCACCGTATGGCGATAGCAGCACGATTTCCGGGCTGTCGCTTTCGATGGTCTCCCGGTAACGGGTGAGCACCAAGTCGTCGATGCGCCCACCGGAAAGCGAGATCGAGCCGCGCAGCGCCGGGGTCTCGATCCTAACCCGCGGCCCTTCGGCGAGCACTGCGTCCCGGCTCTTCGCCGTATCGGGTGTAACGGCTCCAGGGGCTTCGGCACCGGCGATGCCGGGCAGGGACGGCGCGCCCAAGGTGCCCGAACTCGGCGGGATCGCGCCCGGAGTAGCGGGTTCGGTCCGCTCGGCTTGCTGGCGCTCCAGCTGTTCCGGAAACAGGTACGGCACGACGACGAACTGGTAACCCAGCATGATGACGAGCGACAGGACGATCGCCAGGACGAGGTTGCGTTGATCCATGTCGGGCTACCGGCCTCCCGCGCCCGCGGTCCAGCGGTTCCAGGCGACTGAAAGCGGCGGCGCGAAGCGCTCCGGCACCGGATCGAGGCCGCCAGCGCGCCACGGATGGCAGCGCAGGATACGCGCCGCTGCCAGCCAGCCGCCACGTAGCGCGCCATGTCTCGATATCGCCTCACAGGCGTAGTGCGAACAGCTCGGATGATAGCGGCAGCTCATCGGTAACACCGGCGAGAGCAGCCATTGGTAAACCCGTACAATTCCGATCGCAGCGTGACTTGCCAGCCTCATGAACCCCTACCTGACCTTAATCTTTCCGCTATCCACCTCGCCGGAACGCCGGGGGCGGCGCCGGGAGCCTTTCGTTCCGATCCGCGCGAGCGCCGTACGCAGGTCCGTGACCAAGTCCGCGTAGCGCCGTTCGATGGTCCCTGCGCGCCCGATCAGCACGTAGTCGCAACCGGCCCGGCTGTGTTCGGGAAGCACCTCCGCGGCCGCCGCGCGCAGCCTTCGGCGGGCCCGGTTGCGCCGGATCGCGTTGCCGACCTTGCGGCTGACCGTGAATCCGACCCGCGCCTGCCTCGGCCCGGTGTCCTCCGCCGGCCCCGGTGCAGGGGTGGCCGGACGCTGGCGCATCTGCAGGACGAGGCCGGGGGTGACCCACTTGGCGCCGGTCGCGGCGACCTTGAGGAATTCGGGCCGCGTCTTGAGACGCCCGATCGTCGGCATCATCCGAACCCCGGGCCAGGCTTAGGCCGACAGGTTCTTGCGTCCCCTGGCGCGGCGCCGGGCCAAAACTTTGCGGCCACCCACGCTGGCCTTGCGGGCCCGGAACCCATGACGGCGCTTGCGGACCAGCACACTGGGTTGAAAAGTGCGCTTCACGGTGAGAACTCCACTATGCAAAGGGATTGAATTTGCCGAGGGTGTATAAGCGCAGGCACCGGCTCTGTCAACGATTGGGAAAAGAGCCGATTCCGGGGCTTCAGGTGGAGGTTCACACCATGGTGACTGGCTGTTATCCGGACCAAGTGCTACCAAGTGCTACATTGAGGAGCGATGGGGGCCTCCCACGTTGCCGGGATCGGCAGGGGCGGGGATGGCCCCGATCCTATGTGACGGGGTTTTTCGGGCCGGACCGCCGCGCTAGGGGGTGCTGGGCGCGACCGGCGAGCCAGGAATGCAGCATCGAAATCGCAGCATGAACGAACCGGTGGGGTGGGCGGCGCCCAAGACTCGCGGCCTGCGCCGTTGGCTACCGGCCGCGGTCCTGGTCATTGGCTTCGTGCTATTCTTCGCGCTCGGCCTGCAACGCTATATCAGCTTCGAAACCCTCCAGGAGCACCGCAGCTGGCTGGCCGCCCAGGTCGACCGCAACGAGGCCTTGGTGGCGCTCGCCTTCGTCGGCCTCTATGCCTTGGTGGTGGCTTTTTCGATTCCTCTCGGCGCGGTCATGACTGTCAGCGCCGGATTCCTGTTCGGGACGATCGCGGCGGCAGGATGCGGAGTGGTCGGCGGCACCCTGGGGGCGGTCTGTGTGTTTCTGGCGGCGCGCACGGCCTTCGGGGCGGTCTTGCGGGCCAAGGCGGGGCCGGCACTCAAGCGCATGGAGGCGGGTTTTCGCGAGAGCGCGTTCAGTTACATGTTGTTCCTGCGCCTGGTTCCGTTGTTTCCCTTCTGGCTGGTCAATCTGGTGCCGGCCTTCCTCGGGGTGTCGCTTCGGACCTATGTGGCCGCGACCTTCGTTGGGGTGATTCCCGGCGCCCTGGTCTACGCCAGCCTGGGCAATGGACTGGGCGCCATCCTGGATACCGGCGGCGAGCCGGACCTGGGTATCGTGTTCCGGCTCGACGTGTTGCTGCCGCTATTGGCGCTCGCCGTCTTGGCACTGCTGCCCGTGGCCTATAAGAAGTTCAAGGTGCGCCGGCGCGACGTTTAGGTCGGGCCGCGCCGCTAGAGCGCGATCGTTTCAAATCGAGTCAGTTTGAAACGTGAATCGTCCTCTAATTCATATAGTTAGGGTCTTATCGTCATAGATTAGTTCGCTCTATGACGATAAGATCTTAGCGTGTCATCGGCGCGGGGGACGCCCCAATTGACCACCGCTATCGACACCGACATTTGCGTCCTGGGCGCCGGTTCGGCCGGGCTTTCGGTCGCCGCCGGCGCGGCGCTCTTGGGCGCGCGCACGGTGCTGATCGAGCCCGGCCAAATGGGTGGCGATTGCCTGAACACCGGTTGCGTGCCGTCCAAGGCCCTGCTCGCCAGCGCCAAGGCCGCCGTCGCCCACCGTCACGCCGGCGCGCTCGGCCTGCGCGCGCAAGCCCCGGAGGTCGATTTCAAGGCGGTTCACGATCACGTCCACGGGGTGATCGCCGGCATCGCGCCACAGGATTCAGTCGCGCGGTTCGAAGGCATGGGGGTGACCGTGATCCGCGAACCAGGCCGTTTCACCGGCCCGCGCGAGCTGGTGGCCGGCGATGCCAGGATCGCGGCGCGGCGCTTCGTGATCGCGACCGGCTCGGCGCCCCTGGTGCCGCCCATACCCGGCCTCGATGGCGTGCCCTATCTGACCAACGAGACGGTATTCGGGCTAAGCGAGCTGCCGCGCCACTTGATCGTCATCGGCGGCGGTCCGATCGGCTGCGAGCTAGGCCAGGCGTTCTGCCGCCTGGGCGCGCGGGTCACGGTGCTGGAGCAGGCCGGAATCCTGCCCCAGGACGATCCCGAACTGGTCGATAATCTGCGCGATCGGTTGCGCGCCGACGGACTCGCCATACACGAGGGCGCCCGGGTGACCGGCGTCGAGGCCACCGGAGTGGGCGCGGAGGCGGGAATCGCGGTGACGGTCGAAAGCGGTGGCGCCACGGAGCGGATCGCGGGTTCGGCGCTGCTGCTCGCCGCCGGCCGCCGGCCGGTGGTCGAGGGCCTGGGGCTGGAGGCAGCCGGGGTCGCCTGCGGCCAGGGCGGTATCGAAGTCGATGCCCGCCTGCGCACCACCAACCCCCGGGTCTTCGCCGCCGGCGACGTGGTCGGCGGTTATCAGTTCACCCACATGGCCAGTCACCATGCCGTGGTGGTGATCAAGAACGCCCTGTTCCGTCTGCCGGCCAAAGTCGAGACCCGGGCCGTGCCCTGGGTTACCTATACCGACCCCGAGCTCGCGCAGGTCGGTTTGACCGAGGCCGCGGCGCGGTGCGAACACGGCGCCATCCGAGTGCTGCGTTGGCCGTTCTCGGAAAACGACCGGGCTCGCGCCGAGCGCGGCGTCGAGGGCCTGGTGAAGGTGATCGCGAGTCCCCGCGGGAAGATCCTGGGGGCGTCGATCCTGGGCGCCCAGGCGGGCGAACTGATTCAGCCCTGGACCCTGGCGATCGCCCAGGGGATCAAGATATCGGCCATGGCCGGGACCATCGCGCCCTACCCGACCCGGGGCGAGGCGGGCAAGCGCGCGGCCGCCGGATTCTATGCCGATAAAATGTCCTCGCGCTGGACCCGAGGATTGGTCCGGCTGCTTCTAAGATTCGGGTAATTCTGAATTTTCCCGGTCTTCCGCGGTCCGCTGGCGGCCCCTCTTTCACGGAAAGTTGAAGCGAATCTAGGGAACGTGAATCGTGCCCGGACGGCGGAGGGGCCATTATTGTCCTACGCGGTTCCGGCCGCCCCTGGAGGAGGAATGTCAGCCTTGTGGGCACCGGGACGAAGGTTGCCGAAGCTTCGGCAAGAACTTGATTTGGAGGTTTTGATGATTAAGAAAACCGTTGTTGCTCTGAGCGTCGCGACTTTGGCGACCTCCGCGATCGCGCTGCCGACCGCGGTGTCCCAGGC
>CAXMQD010000073.1:0-1820 GCA_964194965.1 uncultured Acidimicrobiia bacterium
CTCGGGCAGCCCGGCGATCTTGGCCCAGAGCCCGGCCGCCTCCTCGTCCTCGGAATAGACCGTGACCAGCAGGCGCTCTTTATCCAGGCCGTATTCCCGGGTCACCAGGTTCCAGGCCAACTCGATGGCGAGGTCCTTGAAGTAGTCGCCGAAGGAGAAGTTGCCCAGCATCTCGAAGAAGGTGTGATGGCGGGCGGTGTAGCCGACGTTTTCCAGGTCGTTGTGCTTGCCCCCGGCGCGCACGCACTTCTGCGAGGTCGCGGCGCGCCGATAGGCTCGGGTCTCGTTGCCGGTGAAGACGTTCTTGAACTGGACCATGCCCGCATTGGTGAACAGCAGGGTCGGGTCGTTGTGCGGCACCAGGGGGCCGGAGGCCACCGCCTCGTGGCCGTGCTTCACGAAGTAGTCCAGGAACGCGCTGCGGATTTCGCTGCCGGTGGTCATGCCCGCTATCTAGAGGTTCCCGAGGGCCCAGGCAAGTTTCAGCGATTCCAGGAATTTGTCCATTGGCCTTCGACCGCGGGACCGGCCCGCCGGACACCAAGCCCGGCACGGCCGGTCGGCCGGGGCTTGTACCGCGCGACGAACGGCCTTGGCTGCGGGCCGAAGCGGATGTAATAAGCTCGATTCATGGCAGACAAATCGAAGCGAAAGTGGGCCGGGCCATGGCTGGCTGCGATCCTCGGCATCGGGCTCGCCGCCGCCCCAGCGCCGCTGGCCGCCCAAAACGAAGCGCTCCAGAGCGGCGCCGAAATCGAAACGCAGCAGTTCGAAGATTGGGTGCTGAGGTGCCAGCCGGAGTCGGAGACCCAGCCCCGGGCCTGCCGGATCCGACAGAATATAATCGCCGAAGACAGCGGCAATACGGTGCTCCAAGTCGTAGCCGGGCGGTTTGGACCGGAGAAAGTCTTGGGCGCGGTGATCTTCGTGCCGGTCGGCGTGCGCCTGCCGCCGGGCATCCGAATCCAGGTCGACGAGCGGCCGCCGCGCGCCTTTCCGTTCGAGGTTTGCGATTCCGAGACCTGCCAGGTACGGGCGATCCTGGAGGGCGGCCTTCTCGAAGATTTTAAGGCTGGGATGGCGGGGCAGGTGAATTTCCAAAATGCCGCCGGCCAGTCGCGGACCGTCCCTATCTCGCTCAAGGGCTTTACAGCGGCGCTGCGGGCGCTGCCGTGACCGGTCCCGGCCGGCCCCCGCGCCGGCCGACCACACGGGACACCCGGCCGCGCTCCGCCGCAATGACCGGCGTGCGCGCCACGTTGGCTCCGGGGCTGGGGCGCGATCGGTGAACCCACGCTGGCTCCACATCATGACCGGCGTGGTCTGGGGTCTGGTGATCGGCGCCGTGGCCGCCGTCTTCACGGTCGCCGCGGCGGCCGGATTTTCCTGGCTCTATCTGTTCGGCGACGAGCCCTGGCCGGATTCGGTGGACTGGGTGCTACCGGCACTCGGCCTCGGGGCGTTTTTGGCGGTGCTGCTGGGCTGTGTCGCCTGGGGCCTGCGGGCCGGACAACGAACCGCCGCGGCGGTACCCGAGGCGGCGGCGCGGCGGCTTGCTGGCGCCCGGCGCCTGCTCGCCATCGGCATCCTGCTCGCCATGGTGTTGGCCGTTGCCACGGCGGCGCGCATCGCCGGACACGAGGACGCGAGAGAAACCGCCGCCCGCCAGGACGCCATCTTCAACGCCTTGCAATCGGCGCGCCAGCGATTGGCCGCAGTCTCCGTGTCCCGGGCGCCGCGCCCGATGGGCTACGACCTCGCCGTCCGCACCCAGGGCGCGCGCGGCGGCGCGTACCGCCTCACCTGGGCGCTGCGCGCCA
>CAXMQD010000074.1:0-14728 GCA_964194965.1 uncultured Acidimicrobiia bacterium
CGCTATAGCCGCGAGGTGCCCATGGGTCCGGGCCACGAGCGCACCATGAACTTCGACCCGGTCCAAGCCCGCGCCATGGACAAGCAGGACATCCGCGACTACCGGCGCTGGCACAAGGCGGCCGCGCTGCGCGGCAAGAAGGCCGGCTTCGACATCATCTACGTCTATGCCGCCCACGGGCTATCCATCGCCATGCAGTTTCTGCAGCGGCGGCGCAACCAACGGGTCGACGAATACGGCGGCTCACTCGAGAACCGGGCGCGGTTGTTGCGCGAGCTGATCGAGGAGACCAAGGAGGCGGTCGGCGATCGTTGTGCCGTGGCCGTGCGCCTGGCGGTCGACGAGTTGCTCGGCCCGGACGGCATCACCAGCGAGGCCGAGGGCCACGACATCATCGCGCTGCTGGCCGAGCTGCCCGACCTCTGGGACGTCAACGTCAGCGACTGGCCGAACGATTCCCTGACCTCGCGCTTCGGACCCGAGGGCAATCAGGAGCCCTACACCGCCTTCGTCAAGCGG
The DNA here is from genome assembly GCA_964194965.1 of uncultured Acidimicrobiia bacterium. Classification (GTDB taxonomy): domain Bacteria; phylum Pseudomonadota; class Alphaproteobacteria; order Kiloniellales; family J153; genus JACZVL01. The sequence continues at coordinate 520 of CAXMQD010000074.1, forward strand.
CTGACCTCGAAGCCGGTGGTCGGGGTCGGCCGCTTCACCTCGCCGGACACCATGGTGTCCCAGGTCAAGCGCGGCCTGCTCGATCTGATCGGCGCGGCGCGGCCCTCCATCGCCGACCCATTCCTGCCCAAGAAGATCGAAGAGGGCCGGCCCGAAGACATCCGCGAGTGCATCGGCTGTAACATCTGCGTCACCGGCGATCGCACCTCGGCACCGATGCGCTGCACCCAGAACCCAACCGTGGGCGAAGAGTGGCGCAAGGGCTGGCACCCGGAAACCATATCGCCCAAGGGCTCGGATGATGCGGTCCTGGTGGTCGGCGCCGGGCCGGCCGGGCTCGAGGCGGCGCGCGCGCTCGGCCAACGCGGCTACCAGGTGTACCTGGCCGAGGCCGGCGAGGAGCTGGGCGGCCGGGTCGCGCGCGAGGCGCGCCTGCCGGGGCTCGCCGAGTGGATTCGGGTGCGCGACTACCGCCTCGGGCAGCTCGACAAGATGACCAACGTCGAGATTTACCGCGCCAGCCGCCTGGCGCCCGAACACGTCTACGAATTGGGGGTGCCCAAGGTGATCGTCGCGACCGGCAGCCACTGGCGCCGCGACGGCGTCGGCCTGACCCTGAAGGCCCCGGTGCCGGGTTTCGACGGCGCCGGCGTCACCACGCCCGACGACATCATGGCCGGCGCCACACCGGAGGGGCCGGTACTGGTCTACGACGACGACCATTTCTACCTCGGTGGCGTGCTGGCCGAAAAACTGCGCCGCGACGGTCTCGAGGTGACCTTGGTGACCCCGGCGCTGGCCGCCTCCTACTGGACCGAGAAGACGCTCGAGATCGACCACATCCACAAGCGGCTCCTGGAGCTGGAGGTGGCGATTTTGCCCAACCATTCGGTCGCGGGGTTCCACGGCGATCGCGCCGAGCTCGCCTGCGTGTTCACCGGGCGCAAGCACGAGCTCGCATGCGCGTCGCTGGTTACGGTGACCGCGCGCCTGCCCGAGGACGCGCTCTACCGGGCGCTCTTGGAAGAGCCGGAAGCGCTGGCGCGGGCCGGTATCAAAAGCGTGACCGCGATCGGCGACGCCTGCGCACCCAGCACCATCGCCGCCGCGGTCTACGCCGGCCACCGCGCCGCGCGCGACCTCGACGCCCCGGCGCTTGGTGACGCCGTGCCCTTCGAACGCGAGCTGCCACTCTGAGGCGGGAGCCGCCTTCGGCCGCACTTTGACTTCTACATCGCCCGGCCCCAATATGGACGAACTTGTTGGAAAATAAACAACCATGGGGAGGGACTGATGCCGCATTCGCAAAATATTCGCCGTTTGATGATGGTCGCAGCAACGCTGCTAGTCACCGCGTTCCTTAGTGGACCCGTCCTGGCCGATAGCGCCAAGCAAGAGATCGACGCGCTCAACGCCCAATGGGTCGCGGCCTTCAAGGCGAAGGACTATGCGACCATCGAGTCTTTGATGGCGCCCGATTCACTCCTCTTGGCGCCGGGTAATCCGCCCATCCAAGGCGCCGAAGCCGTGGTCGAGACCTGGAAAGCCTGGGGCGCATTGCCCAACGTCAAAGTTACTTTCGGCGCGCAGCGCGTCGAGGCGGCGGCTTCGGGCGATCTGGCCTACGACTACGGCGCCTACACCTTCGCCTTCGACAGTGACACGGGCCCGTTCGCCGAAGAGGGCAAATATATCGTCGTGTGGAAGAAGATCGATGGCGCCTGGAAGATCGCCGCCGACATCTTCAACAACAACAGCGCCCCCTAATTCCCAATCCCGCCGGCCGAAACGCCGGCAAGGGCGCAAGATATAAGAGGTGCGAAGGTGTTCGGGTCGAACCCGGGTCGCACGGGTTTGCTCGCGCACAAGACCCTGCCCCGTGTTAGGATGACGGCGCGGCGCTACAAACAGCCCTGGAGAAACGGCATTGCTGAAATACATTTCGCTTCTGACCGTGGTGTTGCTGGCCGGGCCGGCCGCGGTGGCGTTCGGCGGCTTTACCGCGCTGGGCAGCGACTGGCGCACCGCCAGCCGCGAGCCGGTCGGCATGGCGCCCGAACCCGCGGAGACACCGGAGCCGGTCATCCAGGTCTACGGCGCGCGCGCTTTCAACTGGCGCGGCGCCTTCGCGGTGCACACCTGGATCTCGGTCAAGCGCCGCAATGCGCCCGCCTTCACCACCTACGAGGTGATCGGCTGGCGCCTTCGGAATGGTCTCGACGCACTCGCGACGCGTCAGGGTCCGCCGGACCGGCAGTGGTTCGGCAACCTACCCGAAATTTACGTCGACTTGCGCGGCGACCACGTCGAGGCATTGATCGACAAGATCGAGGCCGCGGTCGCGGCCTATCCCTACAAGGCCCAGTACCGGACCTGGCCGGGGCCGAATTCCAACACCTTTACCGCGCATATCGCCCGCGCGGTGCCCGAACTGCGCCTCGACCTGCCGCCGACCGCGATCGGCAAGGATTTTCTCGGCCTCGGCACTTTCGCCGCGCGCAGCCCCAGCGGCACCGGCTTCCAGGTCTCGCTGTTCGGACTGCTCGGAGTCATGATCGGCATCGAGGAGGGGATCGAATTCAACCTGCTCGGCCTGGCCGTGGGCGTGGACCCGCTCGGTCTGGCGTTGCGATTGCCCGGGCTGGGCCGCGTGGGAGGCTCCTAACGCGAGCCCGTGGGAAAGCCATTATCCCGATCCATTTTTCCGTGCCCGGGAGCCGCGAAAAGGCTGGCCTGGGGGCCTCACGAGGATTATCTAAGGCCGATCCACTCGGACGGAGTTTCCGGGGCATTGAGGCTGTGAATCTATCGACATGAGCGTTTGGGGCAAGATACTCGGCAGCGCCGCGGGCTTTGCGCTCGGTGGCCCCTTGGGCGCATTGATCGGCGCGGCCGCCGGTCATGCGGTCGACAAATTGCGCGAGCCGAGCCGCGAGGGCGAAGCGGAAGGTGCCACCAAGGGTATCGCCTTCACCATCGCCGTAATCGTGCTCGGCGCCAAGATGGCCAAAGCCGACGGCCAGGTCACCCGCGACGAGGTCGCCGCCTTCAAGGAAGTGTTTCACGTCCCGGCCGACGAGCTCGGCAACGTCGGCCGCCTGTTCAACCAGGCGCGCACGGACGCCAGCGGCTTCGAGCCCTACGCCAACCAAATCGGCCGCATGTTCCGGAACAACCCGGCGGTGCTGGAGGAACTGCTCGACGGGCTGTTCCACATCGCCCGCGCCGACGGCAAGCTGCACGACGGGGAACTCGCCTTTCTGGAACAGGTCGCCACGATCTTCGGCTTCAACGCCGTCGATTGGGACCGCATCCGGGCCGGCAACATGGGTCCGGACAAGGGCGATCCCTTCGTAATCCTGGGCATGAGCCGCAGCGCCGGCGACGATGAGATCAAGGCCGCCTACCGGCGGCTGGTGCGCGAAAACCACCCCGACCGCCTGATCGCCCAGGGCATGCCGGCGGAGTTCGTCGAGCTGGCCAACGAGAAATTGGCGACCATCAACGTCGCCTACGATCGAATTTGCGAGCTGCGCGGCATTAAGTAATCCAAAGGTCCTCGATAATGACCCCTAGAGACGGCTTCCCAAGGCTTTCGGCCAGGAGCGCGTGGCGCGGCGGTGTGCGTCACCGCAAGCCGCGCGCCCCGTCCACAAGCATTGGGCCGCCCGAAAGCCTTGGGAAGCCGCCTCCGGTCGCGCGGGCGATCTCTAGGGGCCATTATCGAGGACCTTTGGATTAATGGCGCCGCCGGTTCCTCTGGCCGCGCTCAATGCGGCCACCATCGGTTTCGGTGGCGCCCCACTGTTCGAAGACCTGTCGTTCGGCCTGGGCCGCGGCGAGCGTGCCTGCCTGGTCGGGCGCAACGGCAGCGGCAAGTCGACTCTGCTCAAGCTCCTGGCCGGCGTTATCGAGCCCGACGGCGGCGAGCGCTTCCTGCAACCAGGCGCGACCGTCGCCTTCCTGCCCCAGGACCCGACGCCGCCGCCGGACCAGCGCGTGGCCGATTATGTGGCCGCCGGCCTTGAGGAAACCCTCGGCACGGGCGCGGCGGCACGGCACCGGGTCGACGCGATGCTGGCGCGGGTCGGCCTGGCCGGAGAGCGCGCACTCGGCACGCTGTCCGGCGGCGAAGGCCGGCGCGCCGCGCTGGCGCGCGCGCTGGTCGGGGACCCGGACGTGCTGTTGCTCGACGAGCCGACCAACCACCTCGACCTACCGACCATCGAATGGCTGGAGGCGGAGCTGCTGCGCTTCAAGGGCGCGTTGCTCATCATCAGCCACGACCGGGCGTTCCTGAACCGCCTGTCCAGCATCACCCTATGGCTCGACCGCGGCCGCCTGCGCCGCCTGGACAAGGGCTTTGCCGAATTCGAGGACTGGGCCGAAGAACTGCGGGCGCGCGAGGCCGAGGCCCAACACAAACTGGACCGCAAAATCGTTCGGGAGGAGCGCTGGCTGCACCGCGGCGTCACCGCGCGGCGGCGGCGCAACCAAGGCCGCCTCACCCGCCTCAACGAACTGCGCCGTGCCCGCGCCGAATGGTTGCGCCAGCCCGGAGCCGCCAAGCTCGAAGTGGCGACCACCGGCAAGCGCAGCGATCTGGCGATCGAGGCGGTGAATCTGGATAAAAGCTACCCCGCGCCCGAAGGCGGCGAGCGCCGCGTGCTGCGCGACTTCTCGACCCGAATCCGGCGCGGCGACCGGATCGGCATCATCGGCCCCAACGGCGCCGGCAAGACCACGCTGGTGCGCCTGCTGATCGGCGCGCTGGCGCCGGACGCGGGCACGCTGCGCCTGGCCGCGGGGCTCGCGCCACTCTATTTCGATCAGCGCCGCGAGAACCTCGATCCGGAGGCGACGCTGTGGCGTACTCTGGTGCCCGGCGGCGGCGATTCGCTGATGGTGCACGGCCGCCAGCGCCACGTGGTTTCCTACCTGCGCGACTTCTTGTTCGACGAAGGCCAGGCGCGCCAACCGATCAAGAGCCTGTCCGGCGGCGAACGCAACCGGCTGCTGCTCGCGCGCCTGTTCGCGCAACCGGGCGATCTCATCGTGCTCGACGAGCCAACCAACGATCTGGACATGGAAACCCTCGATCTGCTGGTCGAGGTGCTCGACGGCTACGCCGGAACCCTGATCCTGGTCAGCCACGACCGCGACTTTTTGGATCGCTTGGCGACCGGGACGGTCGCGCTGGAGGAGGGTGGCCACGCGGTCGAATACGCCGGCGGTTACAGCGACTACCTCATCCAACGGCGTGGCGGAGCCGTACCTACAGCCAAGGCGGAGCCGGCTCGCAAGCCGCCGCCGGCGCGGGCGAAATCGACGCCGCGCAAACTCGGCTATCAAGACCAACGCGCGCTCGATCGCCTGCCGAGCGAGATCGCGGCGCTGGAAGGCGGGATCGCGGCGCTCGAGGCAAAGCTGGCCGACCCCGGTCTTTACGGCCGCGATCCGGCGGCCTTTGAGGCCGCGACCCGCGAGCTCGCGGCCAAGCGCGGCGAATTGGCCGGCGCCGAGGAACGCTGGCTCGAACTCGAGGCACGGCGCGAGGCGTTCGCCATGGCCGAAGAGAACCAGCCCTAGATGCACTTTGCGATCCGGCCCCTGCACGTCGCGATTTTCGTCGCGATCATGGCGATCTGGGGCCTCAACTTCGTGGTCGGCAAGATCGGCATTCAGCAGTTGCCGCCGCTTTTAATGATGACCCTGCGCTGGGCCTTGGTCGCGGTCATGCTGGCGCCATTCGTCGCCCGGCCCAAAGGGCGTTGGCGCGAAGTGATGCTAGTCTCCGTCACCCTGGGCTTCATCCATTTCGCGCTGATGTTCACCGGGCTGCAGCACATCGATGCCTCCACCGCGGCGATCGCGATTCAGCTCCAGGTACCCTTCGCCGCATCGTTGAGCGCGATCATCTTCAAGGACGCGATCGGCTGGCGCCGGGCGCTGGGCATGGCGATCTCCTTCATCGGCGTCGCGCTGATCGCCGGCGAGCCACGCCTGGACGGGCACTACCTCGCGCTCGCCATGGTGATCGCGGCGGCCTGTATTTGGTCGGTCGCCAACATTCAGATCAAACTGATGGGCGATATCGATGGCCTTACCCTGATCGCCTGGATCGGCGTCTTCGCGACGCCGCAAATGGCGCTCGGCTCCTGGCTGCTCGAAGACGGTCAGGCCGCCGCGCTGGCGGCGGCGGATTGGCGCGCTTGGGCCTCGGTCGCGTATCAGGCGGTGTTCGTGGTCGGGATCGGATACGGCGCCTGGTACTGGCTGCTCAAGCGCTACGCGGTCAACCAGGTCATGCCGTTCATGCTGTTGATGCCGGTATTCGGCGTCACCTCGGGCGTCGCCTTCCTGGACGAGCCGGTGACGCTGGCGCTGATCGCCGGCGCGGCTCTGACTATTTTCGGCGTCGGCATCATCATCGTCCGCCGGCCCAAGCTGATGGCGCCGGAAGCGGAGCGGGTTTGATACGGCCACGACCTGCGCCGGGCTTGCGCGCCCGGCTCATTTTTAGACCGGCAAGGGAGCTGCTGGGCGACCAAGCCGCTAGTGGCCGGTGTGCAACTTCTTCTCCAGGTACAGCGAATAGCGCGACATGCCAAAACAGCAGATGAAGAAGAAGATCGCGATGAACACGTAGACCTCGGCCGCCAAGCCGGCCCATTTGATGTCGGCCAGAGATGCGCGGCCGATGCCCAGCGGATCCAACATCCCGATGATCAGCACCAGGGTCGTGTCTTTGTAGAGTGCGATGAAGGAATTGACGATGCCCGGGATGGAGATCTTCAGCGCCTGTGGCAGGATGATTAGCCACATCGTCTTCCAATACCCAAGACCTAGGGAATTCGCCGCCTCGAACTGCCCCTTTGGGATCGCCTGAAGCCCGCCACGCACGACTTCGGCGATAAACGCCGACGAGAATAGCGTCACCATGATCAGCACCCGCAACAGAAGGTCGAACTGGGTGCCCGGCGGCAGGAAATAATTGAGCATGGTCGAGGCCACGAAAAGGATGGTGATCAGCGGTACGCCGCGAACACACTCTATAAAGGCAATGCACAGGATTTTGACGATTGGCAGCTGCGAGCGACGACCCATCGCCAGTAAGATTCCCAACGGCAGGGAGAATGAAGTGCCGGTGAATCCGATCACGAAGGTCAGCATGATGCCGCAGAACTGATCGGTGGTGACCGTGTTTAGAACCACACCGTCGCCGACCAGCAGCCACGCCGCAATGAACGGAAAGGCGCAAGCATACATGAGGCCATATCTGCGGAGTGGTGCCTTGTCGTAAAGGACGTAGAAGAGCGTGACGAGCAGAAGCACGAATGACAGGTTCACGCGCCACCGCTCGGCCTGCGGATAGAAGCCGTAGATAAAGAGCTGAAAGCGCCCCCCAATGAACGCCCAGCAGGCGCCGCCGGCCGCGGCCTCGCAGTCCTTGCGCGATTCGCCGGTGAAGGCGGCATCGAAAATCGCCCATTCGAGAAACGGCGGCACCGTCGACCACAGCAGCCAAGCGCCTAGAATGGTCAGCAGAATATTGAGCGGTGAGGAAAACAGGTTCATCTGCAGCCAGAAGATCGGTCCCACGGTGCGGCCCGGGGCCGGCAAGTCCGGATGTGTGCCCGGCGCATACTTCGGCGCGTCGTCTATGGATGCAAGCTGCGCGTCGCTCATCGACATTGCCTCTCCACTCACCGTTCCACCAGCTTGGTGCGATCGTTGTACCAATTCATGAATGCCGCGATGCTGAGCGATATGACCAGATAAGTCAGCAGCACGATGATCATGGTTTCCATTTCCTTGCCGGTCTGCATCAGAGAAATACCGCCAATGGTCGCCACGATGTCCATGTAGCCGATCGCGATCGCCAACGAGGAATTCTTGGTCAGGTTCATGTACTGGCTCGCCAGCGGCGGCACGATGACCCGGAGCGCCTGCGGGATGATGATCAGCGAGAGCGTCCGGTTGGGCTTGAGCCCGAGCGCGCAGGCGGCTTCCATCTGGCCGTGGCTGACCGCGATAATTCCGCCGCGCACGATCTCGGCGATGAACGATGCGTGGTAGTAGGACAGCGCCAGCCAGAGCGCGACGAACTCGGGCCTGAGCACCATCCCACCCTGGTAGTTAAAACCACTGAGCTCCGGGATTTCCCAGGACAGTGGCATACCGGCAAGAAAATAGACGGTCAGGGGCAAACCGATAATTGCGCCCAGGCAGATCCAGAAGACCGGGTAGTGCTTGCCGGTTTCGTTCTGAACTTTGCGGGCATAGCGGTTGAATCCGATTGCAAAGGTCATCGCCACCAGGAAAGCGATGAAGACGGCCCAGAAGGCCGGCTCGAATTGCGGGCTCGGCAAAAAGAAGCCCCGGTTCGAGAGAAAGAAGGCATCGCCCATGTTGATCGCCTGCTTGGGTCGGGGCAGCGAGGTGACGAAAATGCCGTGGATTAGGAGGATGTGTAGCAGCAACGGGACATTGCGCGTCATCTCGATGAAGCAATAGGCCATGCGGTTGACCAGCCAGTTCGACGACAGCCGCAGGATCCCCATGGTGAAGCCCAGAATGGTCGCGAGCACGATGCCGCAGCCGGCCACCAGCAGGGTATTGAGCAGCCCGACGACAGCGGCGCGCAAATGCGTGCTGCGCGAGTTGTAGGGGATCAGTGTCTGGCTGATATCGTAGCTGGCCGGCAGGAACAGGAAATCGAAGCTGAAGGTCTTGCCGATGGCCGCCAAGTTGGCGTTCACATTGGAGATGATGAAGGCGAGGAAAGCGAACAGCAGGACGATCGTCAGGATCTGGAGGATGACGGACCGGGCTTCCTTGTTGTTCCAGACCCGGGCGGACGAGACCCCCCCACCCATCACCGCTTGCTGTGCCATGACCGCTCACTCCAGCTTCGCCAGCCACGACACCCAGGGCGGCGGCAGTGGCGAATTTGACCAGGATTTGCTATTATTCCGTGGTCCACGGCTAACTGTGTGGAATGGCGGTGGAATTTTGGTGGATTTTGAATTCGGCATCGGCGAATAGCGACGCCGCGCCGGCACCTTCTGAGGCGTTCGTTACCGTTGGCATCGGACGATGATTGTGGAGAAAGTGAAGTATAGGCTCGATCTCGGCGACGAACGCCTTTGGCATGGCGATCGACCGGTGCAGATCAGCAACAAGGCCTTTCAATTGCTGCGCCTGCTCGTCAGCAATCCGAATCGATTGCTCACGAAGGATCATATTCTCGAAGGCGTGTGGGGCGAAGTCTGCGTATCCGAAGGGCTCATCAAGGAGTACGTTCACGATCTGCGCCTCGCGCTTGGCGACGATCCCAAACGCCCCGCGTACATCGAGACGGTTCACGGCCGCGGTTATCGGTTTCTCGGCGGTGTCGAAGAAACCAGCTGCGCGGATGGTCCTGCGGCCCAGACAAAACCTAGAACCGCCCCACCGTCGCTGGCCGTGGTGCCATTCACAAACCTGACCGGAGAGGAACGCTGGGCCCGGTTTTGCCGCGGCCTTAGCGATGATCTCGTTATCGATCTGGCGCGCTACCCGGATTTTATGGTGATTGCGAACGGCGCGTCGTCGATGCAACCTACTGATGGCCTGGGTGTCCACAATGTCGATCGCGAGCCTACCGCCGGTTATGTTTTGGATGGTAGCGTTCAGGCCTCCGACTCTAGGGTTCGCGTCAATGTCAAACTTATTGAAACAGGGAATGGCAATCACCTATGGACCGAACAATACGAGCGAGAACTCGGGGAGGTTTTTGCGATTCAGAGCGACATAATCGCTCACGCCGCCTCCGCCGTCGGGGGCTTTAGCGGACAGATTCCCCACCTCGAGCGGCTAAGACTGGGGCGGAAACCACCGGGCGATCTCCATGCCTACGAGCTCTACCTGCTAGGCCATGAGCTTGAAGCGCGGTTTGAGAAGCAGAGCACGTTACGCGCCTTCGAGTTGTCGCAGCGCGCCGTGGAACTCGACCCCAACTATGCGCGGGCGTGGCTGGTCCGGGGCTGGACCTGCTGGCAAATTTTGCTGGAAAAATGGGCGAACGACACGCAGGACTATTTGGAGCTTTGGCGTGAGTCGTTCGTAAGGGCCGCAACGCTCGATCCTCTCGACCCATTTGCCATGATGGAGTTGGCTGCGGTACGGGCAGGCGACGGGGACATCCCCGGCGCAAGTGACGCGCTCGAACGCGCGCTCGATCTTGGCCGAAACCAAGCTGACTTGCTGATCGTGGCCGCAAACTCGATCGCCTTGATCATGGATGATCCGGCGCGGGCAAAGCAGATTTTGGACCGCGGCCTGCAGCTCATTGCCGTGGTCGGGGACTGGCAACGTCTTTCCATGGCAAGGATTGCTTATTTCACCGAGGACTTCGAGCGGGCCGTCAAGGATGCGAGACGCGGGCCCGACAATCTGCTGACCCACCTGGTCGAAATACTGTCCTTGGCGCAACTCGACCGCACCGAAGAGGTCCACGATCTCGTTCGTACCTTCGAGGTCAAACACCCGAACTTCGATCCGCAGGAATTTATCGAGATCTACCCGATTACGGCGGCCGGCGCACAGCGGCTGTTTTTCGAGGGCATCGAGAAAGCCGGACTCAACTAACCGCGCCTCAGGCGCGGGCGGTCTCCTTCTCGTCCAGATACCGGCGGATGAGGACGCGCAGGCGTTTGCCGTCGAAGCTGGGGAAGTGACCGCCGTGCACGACCCGCGCCGGTATCGACAATAGCCGTTCCATGGTGGCGACGTAGGCATCGACGTCCGAGTGGTAGTTGTCGTCGACCAGCGGTCCGTCGTAGACCGCATCGCCCGAGAACAGAATGCCGCTCGCTTCCTCCCAGAGCGCGATCGAGCCGGGCGAATGGCCCGGCGTGTGAATCACGGTGAGATGGCGGTCGCCCAAATCGATGACCTCGCCGTCGGCGAGCAGGCGAGTCGCCGGCGCCGGGGTCACCTCATAGGCCTCCGAGCTGTAGCCGCCCGGCGGCAGGGCGGTGAACATCGCATCGGTGACGTAGATGTCGGCGAGCGACTCCGCACGCCCCGGATTGGCCATGATTTCGGCCTCGGCGGCGTGCACGGCGCGCTCGGCGAATTCGTGGTGCGAGCCGATGTGGTCGAAGTGACTGTGGCTGGCGACGGCGAGCAAGGGGCGCTCGGCAACGAGGGCGACCCGATCGCGCAGGCTGACCACGCCCATTCCGGAATCGATCAAGAGATCGCGGTCGCGCCCGCGCAGATGCCAGATGTTGCAGCGATAGAATTCCTTGACGTGGGGTTCCCAGATATGGGTGACGCCGTCCCCTGCCGGGGCCGTCTGGTACCAACTGTCCGCGGTCGCGATCTCCATGACGAACGACCTTTCTCTGCATCGAAACTGCGTTGAGTGAAGCGGCGCCCGGGGCAGCCGTCAAGCGGAACGCCGGGGCGCAAGCGTTGTCGCGCCGGCCTGGGGGCGTTGTCGCGCCGGACGGAACCTGCTACTGGCTGGCGCGAAATCGAGGAAATGCCCCGGATGCCGTTGGTCATCGAATCTCCTTCGCCCAACTTCGACGCCCGCCCGGACGGCCAGCGGGGGGGGCCGGCGATCGACATTCTGTTGCTCCACTACACCGGGATGGAGAGCGCGACCGCGGCGATCGCGCGCATGTGCGACGTGACCGCGAAAGTCAGCGCCCACTACTGCGTCGACGAGGACGGCATTTTGTTCCGCCTGGTGCCGGAGGACAGGCGCGCCTGGCACGCCGGCGCCGCGTCCTGGGCCGGTTCCGGCGACATCAACGCCCGTTCGATCGGTATCGAACTGGTCAACCCCGGCCACGAGTTCGGTTACCGGTCTTTCCCCGAAGCGCAGATGGCGACTCTGATCGAACTGGCGGGCGAGATTCTGGCGCGCCACCCGATCCCGCCCCAGCGGGTGTTGGGACATTCCGACGTGGCACCGCTGCGCAAGGAGGACCCCGGCGAACTGTTCGACTGGGCGCGCCTGGCCGCCGCCGGGATCGGCCTGTGGCCGGGCGAAACCGAACCGCGCGACCCGCCCGGGCCGGCGGAAGCCAAGCGTCAGCTGGCCCGGTTCGGCTACGGCTACCTGGACGACGACCCGGCGGCCGCGATCACCGCCTTCCAGCGTCACTTCCGGCCCGCGAAGCTGACCGGCGAAATGGACCCCGAGACCGCCGGCCGGCTCGCCGCCCTGCTCGATCTGGTTGACCCAAGCCCCTAGAATTCCTAGATACTAACGTGCCAGACGGCCGGATGGCTGCCTTCGGAACCGGCGTTTACGCCGGGCCCGGGGGAGGAAAGTCCGGGCTCCACGGAAACACGGTGCCGGGTAACGCCCGGCGGGGGCAACCCCAGGGAAAGTGCCACAGAAAGCAAACCGCCAGCTTCGGCCCTTCGGGGCTGCGGCGGGTAAGGGTGAAAGGGTGCGGTAAGAGCGCACCGCGCCCCCGGCGACGGGGGTGGCAGGGTAAACCCCACCGGGAGCAAGACCAAGTAGGGACGGCGGGCCAACCTAGTCGCAAGACTTGGGCGGCCAGGCGGGTTTCCGCGCCGCCGTCCGGGTAGGTCGCGCGAGGCGTCCGGCAACGGACGTCCCAGATGAATGGCCATCTATCCGCGTGCAAGCGCGGGGGACAGAACCCGGCTTACAGGCCGTCTGGCACTTCTATTTCTGGACCGTGAACGCACCCGCGGCGGCGCCGTGCGGTCGCGCAGGTTCCGGGCCGCATCCGGCTGTTTCTTTAAAAGAACATTGCACGAACAAAATGTTGCCGCAATTTCCTCTGACCCTGCATTGGAGAACATCGTAGTCGCTCGGAAACTCTTCTCCGAGACCGCAAGAAACCGCCCCATTAATAGCTGCTCAACCCATAAGAACTATTTGCCATCCCGTTGACACCCATGAAATCCCATGGTATCCCATTCCGTCCCGATATGAGAACCGATCGACCCGTGGAAACCGGGATCGCGCGATGGAAAACGGGACCAGGGAAGAGTCGTCGGGGGCGGCGCCAGTGTCGGTTTTTATTGGAACTTTCGAGAACAAGGTCGACCGCAAGGGTCGGGTGTCCGTGCCTGCCCAGTTTCGGCAGACCCTGGCCGGCCAGTCCTTCCAAGGCATCGTTGCCTTCCGATCCTATCGCGCCGCCGCCGTCGAGGCTTGCGGCATCGATTTCATGGAGCGCCTGAACGAGGGTATGTCGTCCATGGACCTATTTTCCGACGACCATGACGATCTCGCGGCGACCATCTTCGCCGACTCCCAGCAGATGCCCTTCGACGGCGACGGCCGGATCATCCTGCCGGCCCGGCTGGCCGCGCACGCGGGCATCTCCGATCGCGCCGCTTTCGTCGGCAAGGGTCCGATCTTCCAGATCTGGGAGCCCGCGGCGCTCGAGACGTACATGGACGCGGCCCGGGCCCGGGCGCGCTCCCAGGGCCTGACCTTGCCGCTGCGGCCCAACGACGGCGGCGGCCGATGACCGCGTCCCGCACCTCTGGACCCCGGAACTCGCCCCCCCCACAAGACACGGGGCGCCCCGAATTGGCGCCAATCGAAAAGGGTGGCCACACCCCGGTCATGCTGCGCGAGGTGATCGAGGCGTTGAGCCCGCGCGACGGCGCGATCTATCTCGACGGCACTTTCGGCGCCGGCGGTTATGCCGAGGCGATCCTGGGCGCCGCCGATTGCCGGGTCTGGGGCATCGACCGCGACCCCGAGGCAGTGGCCCGAGGCCAGGCCCTGGCCGCCCGCCATGCCGATCGCCTGAACCTGATTCACGGTCGCTTCGGCGCCATGGACGACCTGCTTGGCGCGCACCAAGTGGTCGCGGTCGACGGTATCGCACTCGACCTCGGCGTCTCCTCGATGCAGCTCGACCAGGCCGAACGCGGCTTCTCGTTCCGCACCAAGGGGCCCTTGGACATGCGCATGGGCGCGCGTGCGGCGGAAGATGACGCCGCGGACGGTGTGGACGCGGGGCCGAGCGCCGCCGAAGTGGTTAACGAGTTCTCCGAGACCGAACTCGCCGACATCATCCACCGTTACGGCGAGGAACGCCGCGCGCGCCAGGTGGCGCGGGCGATCGTCGCCGCGCGCCGGGAACGGCCGATCGAGGACACCGCGCGCCTGGCCGAGATCGTGCGCGCGGCCGTGCGGCGCGGCATCAAGGGCGGC